>JAQZBM010000169.1 GCA_029238945.1 Clostridia bacterium | reverse complement strand
CCATCCTTGACTTCTGCATGGAATAGATAATACTCATCTGAGAAGTCGAAGCTGTATACATTATTGTAAATCTGTGACGGGGTCCCGTATAGCTCTATTAATTTTTCAACACTGTCTCCAACCTTTAACCCACGAGGAGTGACATATTGGTCTGAGGTGGTTGATATATAGCTTACTTCACCTGACAGAAGCTGAAGCTCTATACCATCATAGAATCTTTTCTCCAATAATCCGTTCTGTTCCATTATCACTTGCAGCGGACGAGCCTGAAGAGCTTCTGTCAGTTCTTCAGAATTCATCCTCAGCTTTAACTGGCCAAACTGCAAATCTTCCATGGTCAAGCTGTCCTTTTCATCATTATTATTAACCATTCGGGTATTTGTATAAATATCAAAGCTATCAGTGCTGCCCAGCTCTTCATTATCTATCGAAACTAAAATACCTTCAAAAGTCAGGTCGTCGGTTACTGCAGCAGGTATCAGCTTGCTTATTTCCAGCTTGGCAGTATCGGCTTCTATGTAAGCTCTCGCAACCTCATAATTAACAGTGCTTGAATGCAGCTTGGGAAAAATCGCAATTAAAGTATTTTTCTCAAAATAACTTTCATCTATATTAGTATTTTTTTCAATATTTAAGCCCTCAAGCAGCAAATTATATGCGGACAAATCCTTAATAATTAAACTTGTTGTTTCCTCAGTGGATATAGCATCCTTGTTTTGGATGAAGAACTCTTCATCATATTCAGCCTGGACCTTCCACGCAGTGTAGTCACATGTAACTGTCAGAGCCTGATTCTTAGTCTGAACTGCTTTAGAAGTATTTACGGCAGCAGCATCACTAAGTTTCTGAGGCTGACAGCCTGCAACAGAGAACAGCATATATATAATAATAATTGGAACAAATAATCTTGACATGAAAAACACCTCATATATTTCATCGCTTATGATAATTATTTGACCGCTGCTTTTATAAAAAAGTTTCAAATAATATATTTTTTATAAAACAAACTGTACTTGTTTTACGTATATATAATAAGTATTATAATAATATGTAAATCGGATATATCAGAGACTTAAATAATGTGAGATTGAACAGGAGTGGATAGTATTGAGTCACAGAGGATTTGACAATGGTTTCGGCGGGCCTGAAGACAACAGGCACAATAGAAATAGAGATTTCAGGGGACCTTTTGGTATTTTCAACTTAGTTTTTGCCTTGGTTTCCTTGGTGCTTACAATAGCCTTCAATGTAGTAAATGTCATATTTCAGGTGTTTGCTGGCATAAGCAACAGCAGGGCAGAGCAGCGCAGAATGCAGCAGCAGATGCCCCCTAAGCAAGAGACCAGACAGGAAGCAAGACAGGAAGCAAGACAGGAAAGACCAAAGGCTGACAATGTCAAGAAGGAGCAGCCGATAAACAAAGAGCAGGTGAAGCAGACCTTTAAGCAGCAAAAGAATGAAAACACTTCCGATTGGAATATACTATTATTTGTGCTTACACTTGTACCCCTGATAGTCGCCTTAGCGGCAAAAAGACTGGATATTGCCGGACTTGTAACAGCCGGAGGCTTAAGCATCATTGTAGTATATAATATTATCAGGGCTTCTGTAATTAAGACAAAACAGCGCAAGAAGCAAAAGGAAGAAGTCGTAATAGAGAAGAAGGAAGAAGACACCGAGATAGATAGAATTGTGAAGGAAGCCTTTAATAAGATTTACTCCATAAGGAAGGAGCTTCCTAAGATAAAGAAGCCGGAAATAGAGGCGAAGCTGGAAAATCTCTGTGATTTGGCAGAGAAGATAATAGGAGAGGTAAGGTCAAATCCTGACAGCTTAAACTCAGTAAGAAAGTTTTTCTATTATTATCTGGATGCTTTTATCGAGGTATTTACAAAATATCTCAAGCTCAATAACTTCAGCGAAACCTCCGATGAAGTGCAGAAGCTGCTGGCAGACACTGAAAAATCCTTTGACGATATGCAGGAGATTTTCCAGGAGATGTGCGAAGGCATGCTGGAAAAGGATATGCTTAATCTTAAAGCGACAATTAATGTGTTGAAAAACAGCAATTACAGCAATCAATAAAGAAAAATGAAAGCCGGGAACTAGCTTACGCTAGCTTCCTGGCTTTGTTTTGTTTTAAGAGAGTTTTTCATGTAGAAAATCACTGCCATTATCGTAGGAACTATACAAAAGTTGAAAAGTGCAACATAGGTGTAGATGTTGAGATATGTAAATAAAACAAATAGATTGCTGCAAATAAAAATGGATACAGCAATAACTATTCCGCTGATAATCAATATACTGGCTTTACTCTTAATATTCATCCAATACATAATTCTAAGCAAAGCATAAAAGCTTATAACATACTTAAGATACCATCCTCCCAAAATCTGCAGCATAACATAAAGCTCACCGCTTTCCATGAATCTTGCATATTGCACCAGCTGTGTCTGAAGAAGCTTCGGATATGACATGGTATTCAGATAGTCAATCTCAAAGCTGCTTATTACCCCCGCTATTGCAACTACTTCCATCTGGGCAATTATCAGCAGGCCTATTAGTGAATGCTTAAGCAGCCTTTTATCATCATTTATGTCTGCCAGATAAGGCAGGGCTATGGCAGCGGTACCATAGAGTCCCAGTATTTTAAAAATGGACAAAATAAAACCTCCGGTAATCCCATTCTCAAAAATTGGAAACAAAAGGTCATATCTTTTATATTTTGCAGTGAGAATCGCAAGATTTGTACCTGCCATACAGATTAAAACAATGCCTATCATAGTGACGGTAACAATGGCAACCTTATCACGCCCCACAGTGTAGGCTGCCGGTATAACAAAAAACAACAAAAAATACCAAGGCGGAGTTTCCAGCAGCATATTTGTATGCATGGAGTTGGACTCTACAGCGGCGCTTTCTATCAGTGTCATAAACAGTGCTAAAGCAAATAGTATGATAAAAAAGGTACCGACAGGCTTGCCGACGGCATCACAATATAGCTGATATATGTTCTGGCATTTGAACTTTCTGCTGGTATGAAATATGAAAAGTAAATATGCTAAAAAAAACACAGTTGCAATTAATGATGCAATCCAGGTTTCCCTGCCCCCGTTTCGGGTGAAGATTGTAGGGTAAGTCTTAAGTGACACAATCCCTGCACCCATTAAAATGAAAGCAAAATGTCTTGATGTGAATTTATCCATATTAAGCTGTCCTTCCAAAATATACATATAGTTTCGACTATTAGTAGCTTTGACAGCATTATGAATAATATTCAAGGTTTATACAAAAAATTATACCGGTGATGGATATGCATGAGAAAACTATAAAGTATATTAAACAGCAATTTCAAAATAACTTTGATATTGTCTATAGGGAGATTCAAACAGATAAAGGTGTAGTATATGTTATATTTGACGGGATAATGTGCGACAACGTATTTGTAAGTGATTTTGTACTAAGGCCAATTATGGAGTGTAAAGAGCTTGGAGACAATCTTGACCAGATTGTTGAGCGTATACTGCCGGCTAAGACGGTTACCTATGTCGATACAGTAGAAATAGCCTTTGTAAAGATATTGTCCGGGGATGCAGTCATTATATTCCCCGGAATCCAGCGCATGATAGCCTGCGATGCTAAGGGGTATTCTGTGCGTGGAATAGACGTTCCCATTACAGAGACAGTACTGAAAGGTCCCAGAGAAGGCTTTACGGAGGAGGTTATCACAAGCATTACCCAAATAAGACGCCGTATAAAGACACCCAAGCTGAAATTTGAGCCTTTTCAGAAGGGTGCGAAGTCAAATAATCTGGTGGTATTAAGCTATATAGAGGGTGAAGCTCCACAGAGGCTGGTGGACTTAGTGAGAAGGACCATAAATGATATCGAGGATGACTATGTAATATACAGTAATATAATTGAGGAAAGGTTGAAAGCAAAGCATACACCCTTTGATACAGTGGGCTACAGTGAGAAGCCGGATATAGTTGCAAGCAAGCTGGCAGAAGGCAGGGTTGTGATATTTATAAATGGCACTCCAATGGTCATTTGGGTTCCGTATTTTTTTATTGAGCTTTTCCAAACACCGGACGATTATTATATGAATAAATATATAGCAAATATCGCAAGACTGCTTAGGTGGATGGCCTTTGCCTTAGCTACTCTACTGCCTGGGTTTTACATTGCCCTGGTATGCTATCACACAAACCTTGTACCTACGATATTTACATTCAGAATAGCCGCTGCCCGGGCGGGGATACCGTTTCCAACCTCTGTAGAGGTAGTCATGCTATTTCTGTTTTTCATGCTTATAAGGGAAGGCAGTGTCAGATTACCGCAGCCTCTAGGTTCTTCAATAAGCATTGTCGGCGCATTGATATTAGGAGATGCTCTTGTAAGCTCAGCATTAGCTTCTAATATTACTTTGATTATTATAGCCTTAAGCTCCATATGCTCCTTTCTGGTACCCAGAACTTATGGCGCTCTGTCTTTTTGGAATTTCATCATAATTGTTTTCTCATCTCTGGTTGGACTGCTGGGGTTTTATGTGAGCTTTATAATGCTTGTTTCACACGTTGCCGGCCTGGACAGCTGCGGGTATCCTTACCTGTATCCTTTTGGCACGCTAAAGGTGTTTAACTTCAAAGATATACTAATCCGCGATGACCTTGATAAGATATCAAATAATCTGTTTGAAAGAAACGAGGATGCATAACATGAAGAGGAGAATACTTGCTCTTGTGTTGGCACTCTGCATGTTCACTTCCGGCTGTTTCAGCTACAGAGACATAAATAAGCTGCTGATTGTTGTAGCAACAATAATTGACGTGGATGCGGAGGATAATATCATCCTATACCTGGAGGTTTTTAAGCCGTACAGAAGCGAGCAGTCAGCAGCCGGCAAGGGGCAGAGGCTGCTGTATAAGTCAACGGCGCCTACCTTGCTTGAAGCTATACGGGACTTGAATCTGGGCACCAGCATGAAGCTGAACTTCACTCAGAACAAGACATTGATTTTTACGAAGAGAGCGGCAGAGAAGGGGTTGGACTATTTCATCGACTTTTTGAACCGGGATCAGGAATTTATTTTAAGACAGTTCATGTACATATTTGAACAGTCACCTGAACAGCTGTTGAATTTGAAGCTGGCTGAGGAAGAGTATGTAGGTATATATCTTTACGAATTTCCTCTAAATCAAGGTGCATCGGCAAAAAGACATGTAACAAGGCTTGATGATTACTTGAATAACAGGCTTAAGGGAGAGCAAATTAATGTGCTGCCTCTTTTGCAGTTAAGCTCGGAGCACATGGATTCGCAGCTAAGAATAAACGGAGCTGTTGTGCTGAAGGATGATAAATATGCCGGGCAGATGACTATTGATGAAACAGCCATATATAATCTTATGACTGGTGAGATTCGAACAGGAACCATACTTGTTCCTCTTGATGGAGGCAACATAATAACCTTAGAGATAGTAGGAAGCAAGCTGGAAAACAATATAGCCTACGATGGGGATAGCGTTTATGTAACTAAGAATATAAAGATAAAGACAACTTTTGCAAGCACACATAAACCATTGGAGCTAAATCAGCCTGATGTAAGGAAGCAAATTGAAGCCAAAGCTGAAGCTCTTGTCAAAGAGAAATGCAGTAAGCTGTTTGAAATGTGGAAAGAGAAGCGGGTTGATGCATTCTTGTTCAAGAATATTTTTGAAATACGTTATCCACGGGAAAAGCTTAAGGTTGAAGACATAATTGAGATAACAGAGCTGGATACACAAGTGGAAATATCAATTGAAGGAAGCTCTGATGTGACTGATTTCTATGAGTAAGAACCCCACCCATCAAAAGCAGCTGAAGCTGCTGATGGGTCCCGGGAACCTTGTTGTATTCACACTAAAAAGCATGCACCATTAAGTGCATGCTTTTGGCTTTTACTATCTTAAATTGCGTTTTTTGACCGGCGGCTTAGGCTTATAAAATTCAGTGAAAGCAAAGCCTGCTATGATTGGCAGAGCTATGTATATCCAAAGACGTATGCTTTTGGCTAATTTTAAAATCAATGCTTCAACTAAAAGAACGATAATCCAAACTATAGAGTTTCTTCTGTTAAAGTCCATTTTACTGCCTCCTTAGTATTATTAATTTTAGTATAGCAGATAATTGAAAGTGGTGCATCAAATATGTATTTAATAACTTTAAAAAC
>JAQZBM010000168.1 GCA_029238945.1 Clostridia bacterium | reverse complement strand
CAAAAGCAGCAGCAATACTTGGTGGTTTAGCAGGAGCTATAGCACTTGGTGTTACAGTATTAGTAAACAGCTATTATAATCACATTATAGGTTGGACATTAGGTTATGCATTTGAATCAGTTACTGGTGGATACATGGACACATCTGTTGCTACTGGTGATTTCTTCGTAAACTACATCCAATCACCGGCAAAGGTATTCACTTTCTGGATTATTGCACTAGGCATATTGTTTTTTGCAGTTTCAGGCGGTATCCAAAAGGGTATCGAAGTATTGGCAAAATTCATGATGCCAACTATTTATGTATTCGGTATAATTCTTATCATAAGAACATTGACACTTGGTTCTCCTGTAAATCCTGACTGGTCGCCAATAGCTGGTTTGAACTACATTTGGTCGCCGAGATGGGATCAATTAAGCTGGACTGCAGCTCTGGCAGCAGCAGGACAGATATTCTTCACACTATCACTTGGAATGGGTATTATCTGTAACTATGCTTCATACTTGAAGCCGGATGATGATATCGTTCTTTCAGGTATGACTACAGTTGCTTTAAACGAAGTTGCAGAAGTTATACTTGGCGGTACTATAGCTATTCCAATAGCTTATACATTCCTTGGTGAAGCTGGCTTAGGCCAAAGCATAGGCCTATCCTTCATATCATTGCCTAATATATTCAGAACAATAGCAGGCGGACAAATAATGGGTGCATTGTGGTTCTTGCTGCTGGCTGTTGCAGGTATTACTTCTGCAGTTGCTATGTACAACTACATAGTTGCACTTCTGGAAGAAAGCTTCGGTATGACTAAGAAGAAAGCTTCATTGCTTGTATTCTTCTTATACATTATTGTTGGTCTTCCGGTTGCATTGGAACCAATCCTTACAAAGACAGCAGACCTGGCATACTTCACAGAAGTTGATAACTGGGTAGGTTCATATCTGCTTGTTGTACTTGGATTATTGGAGGCTGCTGTTGCAGGTTGGTTGATGAAGGGCGGAGCTCTTGAAGAAATGAATAACGGAAGCTACTGGAAGGTTCCTAGCTGGTTCTTCAAGGTATTCATTCAGTTCCTTACACCAGTATCAATTATATTCTTGTTGGTAATGTCAACAAAGACTTATCTTGAGCAAGGATACTTCAAAATTGTACCAAGCTTCGTTGCTAATGCACCTCAGTTAGTAGCTTGGGTTCAAGGTGCAAGAGTTGTAGTAATATCAGTATTAGTTCTTGGATTTATCCAAGCCTACAAGACAATTAAGGATAAATACGGAGTTGAACTAACAACAAATAAAGTATCAATAAGAAAGTAAGGGAGGAATAAAGATGTCAGGTGGAGCTTTAGCGTTTATGGTATTAGCTTGGGGCACTATACTTGGTTGTGCAACAATATTCCTCGGCGCATTACTTAAGCACAGCAAACAATAAAACCAAAACCCCCACTTTGGTGGGGGTTTTTTTGGAGGTAAAAGATGGATAAGGACTTATTATTAGTTTTAGAAGATATTAATAAAAAAATTAATAAGATATATTCCGGGAGAAAGAGGGATTCATACAATAAAAAGATTGCTGAGCTTTTGAAAAGCTATGAGTCGATAGAAGTACAGGAAAAGCATGAAACAACCTATAAAAGCCTGGTAAGCAAAGGCAAGGAGCTGCTAAGAGATGCAAATATCAAAGACGAAAAGAAATTAAGCTATTATTTAAGATATTGCAATGCGGCAGAGTATGACTTCAAAGACAATATTAAGCCCTTGAATCTCATATTGAAATCCTTTTTATTGACTTGTGCTTTATTTTTCGTATTATCACCACAATATTTCGGTTTCGTTTTGGCGTTCATATTTGTTATTCCTATATTTTTAGGACTAAGAGGCATGAGAAAGAGGGTTATGAATGGGCTGATGATGGGTGTGGCTATAGTACCCATGGGTTTGCTTGTTTCAATCATTTGGTTGAGAAATGCATTCTTAACTATGGGTAATTTCAATCAGTATATAGCCGGGCTCTCGCAGCAATATGGCTTCACATTTGAATTCACCAAGAATCTTCAAATGGCTTCTACAATGATGAGTGTAGTATTGCTGGGAAGCTCAATAACCTTGCTATATGCGGCAATAAAATATAGGAAGATGTTTGTTTAATTTGATATGATTTATTGGGATAAATATAAGGTCCGTTGAACTGTATACCAGCTCAGCGGACCTTTGTAATTTATTGAAGCTTATTAAGCGTCTTTATATCCTCTTCATTTGGGTCAATATATACGGTTTTGTTGCTTTCATATATGACCATGCCTGGCTTCGCGCCGTTGGGCTTCCTTACATTTCTTCTTGGAGTATAGTCTACCGGCACCTTAGTAGAATCCTTTGCCTTGCTGTAGTAAGCCGCCAGATTTGCAGCTTCTGCAAGAGTCTCATCATCTACCGGCTTGCCTGCGGTTTTGATGATAACGTGAGAGCCTGGGATGTCCTTAGTATGAAGCCACAGGTCATTTGGAGAAGCCAGCTTGATTGTCAAAAGATCGTTTTGCACATTGTTCTTGCCGACAAACATCTCAAAGCCTGTAGATGATATAAAATGCATAGGCTTGGAGGGTGCAGCTGCCTTGCTCTTTCCTTTGCCTTCTTTTTTCTTCTTAATATAGCCCTGTTCAGCCAGCTCTTGACGTATTTCATTTATTTCCAGCTCTTCAGTACATTTCTCCAGATTATTTGCCTGAGCTTCAAGGTACTGAATTTCCTCATTATTTTCCTGAAGCTGCTTTTCTATAGATACCATAGCGGATTTTGCTTTGTTATATTTTTTATAATATTTTTGTGCATTTGAAGTAGCACTTAGCTGTGAATCCATTGGAATCTCTACATACTCGCCGTTTTCACTGTAATAGTTCAGCAGCTTCACCTTGTCTGTGCCTTTATCTATCTGGTATAGATTTGACATAATCAGGTCTCCGTAAAGCTTGTAGGTTTCTGCTTCATGAGCCTTGGAGAGCTCGTCATTCAGTATCTCAAGCTTCTTGTAGCATCTGTCCAGCCTATTGCCCAATATTTTCTGGATGTCACTGTATTTCTGTCTGATTCTATCCTTACTGTCCTTCGCAGAGTAGAAATCCTCAACAGCATCGCTTATGCTGTCCAAATATCGCTTATCAAGGTGGCTGTACATTTCAAGGTCAAAGCAGAAGAAGTCCTTCGGTTTTTTGTCTTCAAATACAATATTAGCCTTGTATTGATGTTCTTTCAGTCTGGAGGTAAAATCCAGCAAGGCTTGGTACAGCGAAGCTCTGCTTCCATCGCTTAACCTTGTAATATCTGAATCAAACTCAATACCTGCATAGCCGCATATCTCCTTTGCAGCTACCGGACTGATGCCGTTGTAGGTCTTCATAAGAAATTTATCTGTCTTCGAACTGTCCTGCATCAGTTCAATGCTTTTTACAAGGTCCTCAAGGGAAGTATCAAGAGGATTCAGCTTTACTGCATCTCCTTCGCCCCCTGCGGGAGGATAGTTGTACTGTCTGCCGGGAAGCACTTCACGTACGCTGCTTATCTCGAAGCTCACTCTTTTTATACTGTCTATAATTTTGTTGGATTCTTTATCAACAAAAATTATATTGCTGTGCCTTCCCATAATCTCTATTATGATGACCTTGCTTGTGCTGTAGCCCATTTCATCCAGACACTCTACTGTTATTTCAACAATACGCTCAAAATCAGGCTGATTTATTGAGACTATCCTGCCGCCTATAAGATGCTTTCTAAGAAGCATGCAGAAGGTGGGAGGGGTTTGAGGATTTGACTTGCTTTCTTTAGTCAGATGAAGCCTTGGGTAGCTGGGGCTGGCACTTATCAGAAGCTTTATATTTTCTCTGTTGCCTCTTATGGCAAATATCAACTCATCTTTCTCAGGCTGATGTATTTTATCTATTTTACCGTTTAATATCTTTTGATTTAGCTCATATACAACACTATTTATAACTGAACCATCAAATGGCATGATAACACCTCCGTAACTTAACATATTGTTAGTATATCATTTAAGCAGCTTTTTTTCATTAATAAAGCTTAATTATATCGATACTGTATACAATAGCATATATAGTATTTGGATATAAACTGCAGCATTAATAGTTTATTCCATTTGCAATGTGTTTAATATGTAAAATTATGATATAATGTATAACAAAGTTGTATCAATCTGTATAGATTTTAGCCGTAAGCTTTTATAATTATTTAATTTTTTGTATAAATTTTGATATAATACTTTAATGAATATATAATAACTAAAAGTGACAATTTTATTTTATATAGGGGAGAATATTTATGAAGTTTTGGAAATATCATGGCTTAGGAAATGATTTTATAGTGATAGATAACTTAGACGGCAGCATTTCGCTTGATAATAAAACTGTCATAGCTATGTGCCACAGACGTTTCGGCATAGGTGCAGACGGAGTGCTTTTGGTAGAGAAAAGCAGCATTGCAGATGCCAAGATGACAATAATAAACTCTGACGGAAGCATAGCTGAAATGTGCGGCAACGGTGTGCGCTGCTTTGCCAAATATGTTTATGACCATAATATAGCAAGAAACAGTCAAATAGCCGTAGAGACCGGTGCAGGAGTATTGGATATCAACGTCAGGACAGAAGGCGGCAAGGCGGTTGCAGCTACTGTAAATATGGGCAAGCCTGACTTTGCGGCAGATAAGTTTTCTTCCTATAAGGATGGAGCAGAGATTATAAATATGCCGATTACAGTGGAGGAGAAGACATTTTATATAACCAGTCTCCTGATGGGAGTACCTCACACCGTTATATTCACAGAGAATATAGATGACGACTTTATAATGCATTATGGAAGACTGATAGAGAGACATCCCATATTTCCAAGAGGGACTAATGTGAATTTTGTCAAGATAGTAAGCCGTGACAGTATAATGATACGTACATGGGAAAGAGGCGCAGGATATACATACGCATGCGGAACAGGGGCTTGTGCCTGTGTAGTGGCAGGTATAACACAGGGTTTGCTGGATGACAAGGTTAAGGCTCAGCTTAGAGGGGGAGACCTGTTAATCACTTGGAAGGATAGACAGGATGTCTATATGGAAGGACCTGCCGCAGAAATATGTGAGGGTTTTTACAGCAACTGCATAAAATAATACTCCGGACACTTGTTTTTATTGGTAAAATTATTTACAATGGTATAGAAATATTAGTATTAACCGCTATTATGTAGTAAATAATCATACAATAATGTGCATTGCCTGGATATTGGAAGGATGATACATATGATAAAAAGCATGACCGGCTTCGGAAGAGGTGAAGCAACCAAGGATAATATCACTTTCTCGGTGGATATTAGATCGGTAAACCATAGATATAGTGATATATCAGTACGTATGCCAAGAACAGTATCAATTTTGGAGGAAAAGGTAAGGGAACACTTAGGTTCCAAGCTGAACAGAGGAAAAATTGATGTATACATCAATTACGACTCCTTTGGACAGGATACGAAGGTTAAGCTGGATACAAATCTTGCATCCGCTTATGTAGATTCACTAAATGTATTGAAGGAGCAGTTTGGCATAAAGGATGAAATCTCACTGTCGCTGCTTACAAGATTTTCCGACATTCTTAAGCTTGATACAGAGGAGAAGGATGTAGATTTCCTATGGTCCATTTTAAATGAAGCTCTGGAGCAGGCAGTTTCTTCCCTTTTGGATATGAGAAGCAGAGAAGGGGAAAGATTGCGTAAGGATATGCTGGAGAAGCTGGATAATATAAATGCCATAGTTTTGGATATCAAAGAAAAATCAGCAGGTTTGGTAGATGAATACAGAACTAAGCTTTATGATAAAATAAAAGAACTGACAAAGGATATTCAACTGGATGACAGCAGAATTCTTACTGAGGTAGCCATATTTGCCGACAAGTCCAGCGTTGATGAGGAAATAGTAAGACTGGGCAGCCACCTGGAAGAATTCAAGAAAACGCTAAATTTAAAAACTCCTATAGGCAAGAAACTGGACTTTATAGTACAGGAAATGAATAGAGAGGTTAATACAATCGGCTCGAAATCAGGAGAAATCGGAGTCATAAATAACGTAATCGCAATCAAAACAGAAATTGAAAAGATTAGGGAACAGATACAGAACATAGAATAAAATTAGGAGGTCTAAACATGAGTATCAAATTAATAAACATAGGATTTGGCAATATAGTATCAGCAAACAGACTGGTGGCTATAGTCAGCCCGGAATCAGCACCTATAAAGAGAATAATT
>JAQZBM010000167.1 GCA_029238945.1 Clostridia bacterium | reverse complement strand
TTTTTACATAAAGAGAACTGTACTTTGTGCGATTTATGAACAGCGGTAAACGATTTCGCGCTCTTTGAATAATGTAAAATGTTTCGCGCGAAACATATAGAATATTTTTGTTTTTAGTTCTTCTTTACCTTGTTTTTACCTTAATAAAAGAATAAAATTTATATATGCACTTTTATAAGCATAAAATTTGCAGCAAGTCTAATTTGTGAGGAGACGTATGATTTGCTGTACATCTAGGAGGGTTAAAATGAAAACCTTTTACCGGCTCTCGGAGTTTCTTAAACAGCACAAATGGCAATACATAATAGGTATCATTGTATTGCTGATTGTTGACGGCTTACAGCTCATCAGTCCGAGAATTATTGGTAAAGTAACGGACGGCTTAACGGACGGCACTCTTACAATGAATCAGATTTTTAAGTATGCAGGCATTATTTTGCTGATTGCTTGCTTTATAGCTGTTCTAAGATATGCTTGGAGAATGCTTGTTATGGGCACTGCCAGAGACCTTGAGTTCTGGCTGAGAAACAAGTTTTTTGCCCATCTGGAAACCCTGTCGGCAAACTTCTACAACAATAAGAAAACAGGAGACCTGATGGCACACGCTACAAACGATATTAACGCTCTAAGGATGACCTTTGGTCCTGGAATAGTTATGATAACCGATGCGCTTTTCATACCTGTAACTACAATAATAATCATGCTGGCTACTACGGACATCAGATTGACACTGCTGGCGCTGATTCCGCTTCCCTTTATAGCTATCCTGATGGGTGTGTTCGGCAAGTTGATACAGAAGCGTCACAGGGATGTACAGGCAGCCTTCTCCGACCTGACCGATAAGGTGCAGGAAAATATGGCAGGCATTAGAGTAGTCAAATCCTTTGTACAGGAGAACTATGAAACAGATAAGTTCTTGGCATCCAATGAAAACTATATAGATAAAAACATGAGTCTCGTTAAGATTTTCGGCTTCATGTTCCCTTTTGTAATGTTTATAGCTTCCTTAAGCTTTATAATAGTTCTGGGCTATGGAGGCTCATTAACTATAAAAGGTGAAATATCCCTGGGGCAGTTTACCTCCTTTATCGCATACCTGGGTCTTCTGACTTGGCCCATGATGGCTATAGGCCAGGTAGTGAACATACTTCAAAGAGGTATCGCCTCTATGAAAAGACTTAATGAAATATTCGAAACAGAGCCTGAAATTATAGATAGTCCGGAGGTAAAGGATATAACCCAAGAGGAACTAAAACCTTCAATTGAGTTCAAAAACCTGACCTTTACTTATCCCGGTGCTCTTCAGCCTGCATTGAAGGATATAAATCTTAGGATTGAGTCCGGTAAGACCCTTGCTATACTCGGCAGGACAGGCAGCGGAAAGACTACCCTGGTAAATCTTATATTGAGAATGTACAATACCAAGGAAGGACAGCTTGCTGTAGGGGATAACGATATAAGCACAATTCCTCTGAAAACCCTAAGAGAAAGCATAGGTTATGTACCGCAGGACAACTTCCTTTTCTCTACAACTATTAGAGACAACATTGCATTTTCAAATATAAGCATGGATATGGATAGAGTAGAGCAAGCTGCAAAGTTCGCACACGTGTATGATAATATTATGGAGTTTCCTCTTAAGTTTGACACAATGCTCGGCGAACGAGGAGTAACCTTATCCGGCGGTCAGAAGCAGCGTGTATCAATAGCCCGTGCAATAGCCAAGGATCCGAAAATACTTATTTTGGATGATTCACTGTCTGCAGTTGATACCAAGACTGAGGAAAAGATTCTGGAAGGACTCAAAGAGGTTATGAAAAACAGAACCTCCATAATTATTGCCCATAGAATTTCAACCCTTAAGGAAGCAGATGAAATCATCGTTCTGGATGAAGGAACAATAGTTGAACAAGGCACCCATCAAGAATTGGTTGCAATGAACGGCTTGTATAACAGCATATATCAAAAACAGCTTTTGGAAGAAAAACTGGAGAACGAAGCTTAATAATTTGGAAGCGAGGTGATACCATGAGCAATCCGATGAGAGATGAAGATGCCTTAGGCAAAGCCTTTGACCTTCGGCTGATGAAAAGGCTGTTAAAATACGCAAAGCCTTTCACAAAAATGATAGTAATATGTGTTTTATTGTTATTGCTTATAACAGGCACAGAGCTGTTAAGACCTAAGCTTATACAGCTTGCTATAGATAATCACATTAGCGGTGTAAATATTCCGATGGTTGTCTATAATGAGAAGCCCGATTATACATATGTTGAATTTGACGGTAAGTATTTCGTAAGAGAAAATGCTATCAAAGATAAATCAACTGTAGATGAAAAAAACATATATCAAATTATAGAATATCAAAATAAATATTACCTTTATAAAGGGCGCCTTGATGCAGATTCGGAGCGAATTCCTGTAGAAAATAGGGATAACAAATACTTTAGTATACAGAATGGCTCACAGCAAGAGGTTCTGCCTTTGACAAAGGAACAATACCTAAGCTTCAGGCAGCAGGATATATCCGGTGTCGTGCGGATATCACTGCTTCTGCTTACTGTAATTGCAATAGGCTTTATATTTAACTATATACAAACACTGATACTCTTTTATACCGGACAGAAAATAATTTTCAATATGAGAAAAGAGCTTTTCTCACATTTGCAGAGGCTGTCACTGTCCTTCTTTGATAAGAACCCTGTAGGAAGACTGGTAACCAGAGTCACTAATGACATGGAAAACTTAAACGAAATGTATACCGGAGTGCTGGTCAACCTCTTTAAGGATGTCTTTATGCTGGTCGGCATCATCATAGTAATGCTGAAAATGAACTTTAAGCTGGCTTTAGTAAGCTTTACAGTAATACCGCTGATCGTGCTGGCAGCAGCGATATTCAGGGTAAAAGCCCGTGAAGCGTACAGACAGGTTAGAGTTAAGCTTGCAAAGATAAATGCCACATTAAGCGAAAATATATCCGGTATGAGGGTTATACAGATTTTTAAGAAAGAAGAATTCAAGTACGATGAGTTTGAAGGTATAAACGCAGAGCATAAAGCAGCCAGTATGAATGAGCTTTTCGTCTTTGCAGTATTCAGGCCTTCCATGGATTTGATTTATTCTCTAGCACTTGCCCTCCTTATATGGTACGGCGGAGCAAAGGCATTGGGAGGTGCCTTGACTCTTGGTGTACTTTTTGCCTTTATAAATTATATTGACAACTTCTTCAAGCCGATTATGGACTTGACTGAGAAATTCAATATACTTCAATCAGCCATGGCTTCCTCCGAAAGAATATTCCTGCTTTTGGATGAGGAGGATGGTATAAAGAATATAGAAAATCCCATAAACCCCGGCAAGATAAAAGGCGAAATAGAGTTTAAAAACGTTTGGTTTGCTTATAACGCAGAAAACTGGGTGCTTAGGGATGTAAGCTTCAAGATAAATCCCGGCGAAACAATAGCCTTTGTAGGCGCAACAGGAGCAGGTAAAACCTCAATCATAAGCTTAATCAGCAGATTGTATGATATACAAAAGGGTGAGATATTAATTGACGGCAAGAATATTAAGGAGCTTGACAAATTTGAACTAAGATCCCAGATAGGCACTGTGCTGCAGGATGTCTTCCTCTTCACCGGTGATATCACAGGCAATATAAGGCTGAATTCTGAAGACATCACAGAAGAGAAGGTAAAAGAGGTAGCCCGATATGTGAATGCAGACAAATTTATTGAGAAGCTGCCAGGCGGCTATCATGAAGAGGTAAAGGAAAGGGGTGCTACATTGTCGGCTGGACAGCGTCAACTTCTGGCCTTTGCAAGAGCCTTAGCCTTCGATCCGTCAGTCTTGGTACTGGATGAGGCAACCTCCAATATTGATACTGAGACAGAGATTCTTATTCAGGATGCTATAAATAAAGTCATTAAGAATAGAACCACCATAGTTATAGCACACAGATTGTCAACTATACAGCACGCGGATAAAATCATCGTACTGCATAAGGGCAAGGTGAGAGAAGTGGGAAATCATCAGGAGCTCTTGGATAAGAAGGGTATGTACTATGACTTATATCTGTTGCAGTATAAGGAAAGCTTCCATGAGACAACAGCATAAAGGAAAACAAAGGACCTGCATGAATTGCAGGTCCTTATATTTGTTTATATAGAGCATGAATTTGTTGTGACCTTTTTGGGCTGCAGACAATTTAATGTAATCGATATAAGTACAACCAGTCCTCCAACTATAGATAAAGGAGTTGGCACCTCTCCAACAGATAAAAAGACCCAAATCGGATTCAGCAACGGCTCCACTAAGGATATAAAAGTTGATTCCAGCGCTGTTATATTCTTAATCGCCTTAGCATATATCACGTAGGATAAGCCTAATTGGAATACTCCCAGCAGCATAAGTCCAATCCAGCTGGAAGTGCTTGGCATAGTTCTAAACATGAAGGGTAAGCTTGCAAGTATAGTTATTATGCTTCCCCAGAATACATTTTCCAATGGGTCGGCATGTTTTTGCCTTCTCATGAATATTGTATTGAAGGCTAAGGCCACTCCGCTTAATATTCCTAAGATATTTCCCTTTATGCTTCCGCCGCCTATATCCCCTATAAAGAACAGCACCATTCCTCCAATTACAAACACTATTGTTATCCAGTCCTTAAGCTTTGCCCTTTCCTTCAGCAGCCATCCGCCAAATATCGCAATATAAATCGGCGAGGTATACTGCAATAAGATTGCATTTGCTGCCGTAGTTGACTTGGTTGCGGAAACGAAAAGCAGAACCATGGAGGCATAAGCTATACCACCGAATATCTTATCCCTCGTCAGCTTGAAGGCTGACCTTTTTAAAAAGGGTAGAATTACTAGAGCTGCAATAGTACTTCTTATACCCGTTATAGCTATAGGATGCAACTCTACAAGCTTAATCAACATTCCCCCAAAGCTCCATAACACTGCTGCAGCAATCTGCAATAGTATTGCCACCAGCCTTACATCATTAAATTTTCCTAATTTGTTTGCTTCCACGTTATACCCCTTTTCTCCAAAATAATAACCCTTAAATATCTATCTATTTCTACATCGTATATTCGACAAATATCTAAAAACTCCTTATGAAAATTCCCGATTTTTAAAAAAAATACTGATGATAAATCTATCATCAGTATTTTTTGGTTACTTTATATCTATTTTATTTTTGTACTATCATGGAGCCCTTAAGCTCTTCGGCTTTTTCTTTGCCCACCAATATTTCCACTAAGTCCAGGGCAAAAAGTATTGCTGTACCGGGACCCTTTGAGGTTATAATATTTTTGTGGCGTACCACAAGGTCATCAGAGAGTATGGCACCCTTCAGCTCCCTTTCAAAACCCGGATAGCAGGTAGCCATACTGCTTTCCAACAGCTCCATTTTTCCCAGTATGCTTGGTGCAGCACATATAGCTGCTATGTATTTTTCTTCGTGATAGAATTCCTTTATAAGCTCTTTTAAGCCTGGATGATTATCCAGATTTTTTGTTCCTGGCATACCTCCGGGCAAAACAAGCATATGCGCCTCAGCATGCTTCAAATCTTCAAAGGTATAGTCAGCTATTACAGTAATGTTATGAGCTCCCTTAACTTCCTTTGCTTTTGAGATTGAAACAGTGTTTACGTCTACACCTGCTCTTCGAAGTACATCAACAACAGCTAAAGCTTCAATCTCTTCAAATCCTTCTGCCAAATAGATATTTACTATTTTCATAGTTAAACTCCTCTCTTTATTATATATTAATATGTTCTGCGCAGTTATTATTCCCTGATATCCTCAGGTAATTCAGACTGTTTTGATGCAAGAACCGCTAACTGGTCACACCTGTTATTTTCTTCATTTTCATGATGTCCTTTGACCCATCGGAAGCTTACATCGTGAATTGCCATAAGCTCCAATAGTCTTTGCCATAAATTTACATTGAGAACCTTTTCCTTATTGCTTTTTCTCCAATTATTTTTTATCCAGTTGTTTAGCCAGCCCTTCTCAATAGCATCTACCACATATTTTGAATCACTATATACAGTCACCTTGCAAGGCTGCTTAAGAGCTTCCAAGCCCTTTATTACTGCAGTGATTTCCATCCTATTGTTTGTAGTGTTTTTGAAGCCTCCTGACAGCTCTTTCCTGGTTCCGTTATATATAAGTACCGTACCGTAGCCTCCCGGGCCGGGATTGCCGCTGCATGCTCCATCAGTGTATATGGTTATTTCCTTCTTATTCAATACCTGCTCTCTCCTTTAAGCTTTTGCATATAGGTTTTTCACTCTTCCTATGAATTTATTCTAAACACTTCGCGCTAAACATAAAGCCTTATTTAAACAGCTTTATGCGCTTTGCCTTATTTATTATTTTAC
>JAQZBM010000166.1 GCA_029238945.1 Clostridia bacterium | reverse complement strand
AAAACAACTCCTTATTAGTGTATTTTATGCCCTAATTTTATCAGAAAACTGTATACTATGTCCCCGAACATTCTGTATACTATGTTACCGGACTATACAACGGGGGTCGTTCCCTACAGGATGACAATAGTGAGCCTTTCATCAGTATAATACAAATTGTTTAGCACGAATTATATAGGATAGCTTTTATTGACTTAAACAATCGTCTTTACATTATTTTTCATTATAGGTATAATTATTGTGTAAGTGTTCCATATTCATGTAATTTCATGAGTATGAAATTATTAAATTAAATAATATTGTCTGCGAGGTGTGTAATAATGAAAGATCCAAGAATCAACAAATTAGCACAAAACCTAATCCATCACTCTGTAAGACTACAGCGGGGGGAAAACCTTTTAATCGAGTTGACTGATGACGGTGAGGAGCTTGCAGCAGAACTGATTAAAGAAGCATATAAGGTAGGTGGAAACCCCTTCCTGACTGTTAAGAAGAAAAGCCTTACAAGACAAATCATAATGGGCTGCAGTGAAGAGCAAATTGCTGAAGCAGCTGAGTTCGAGAAGAAAAGAATGAACGAGATGAATGCTTACATAGCAATTGCCGGTCCGGAGAATACATCAGTTTACTCTGATGTTCCTGCAGACAAGATGGCTATATATCAAAAGCATATAATAAAGGGCGTTCATTATGAGGTTAGAATCCCAAAAACAAAATGGGTTATTTTGAAATATCCAAACGCAGCTTTCGCACAGATGGCAAACATGAGCACAGAGAAGTTCGAAGACTTCTACTTTGATGTTTGTACTTTGGACTATGATAAAATGTCAAAGGCTATGGATTCACTTGTTGAGGTTATGGAAAACACCGACAAGGTTCATATTAAAGGCGTTGGCACTGATCTTACCTTCTCAATCAAGGGCATGCCTGCCATAAAGTGTGCCGGCGAGTTGAATATCCCTGACGGAGAGGTATTCTCTGCTCCAATTAGAGACTCTGTAAACGGCTATATTACATACAACACTCCTGCCGAATATCAAGGCTTCACCTATGAAAACATAAGACTTGAGTTCAAGGACGGCAAGATTGTCAAGGCCACTGCCAACGATACTGAGAGAATCAATCATGTATTCAATACAGATGAAGGTGCAAGATATGTAGGTGAATTTGCTATAGGCGTTAACCCTTATATCACAAAGCCTATGAAGGATACACTGTTTGATGAGAAAATTATGGGCAGCATCCACTTCACGCCGGGCAGTGCCTATGAAACCTGCGATAACGGAAATATATCTGCTATCCACTGGGATTTGGTGTTCATACAGACTCCAGAGTTCGGCGGCGGAGAAATCTGGTTTGACGACACATTGATAAGAAAAGACGGTATGTTCGTATTGGATTCACTAAAGGTTTTGAATCCTGAAAACTTAAAATAAAATTAAGGAGAGCAAATGCGATGAAAGATCCTAGAATTGATATAATGGCAAAAAACCTGCTCCACTATTCCGTTGACCTGAAATCCGGCGAGAATCTTATGATAGAAGTTTTCGGTTCAGGCGAAGAATTGGCTGCAGCACTTATAAAAGAGGCTTATGTTATCGGGGCGAAGCCTTTCCTGTCGGTTAAGAACAGGGAGCTGATGAGAGAAATCCTTCTTGGCTGCAACGAGGAGCAAATCAAGAGCACTGCTGAGTTTGAAGCAGAAAGAATGAGAAATATGCAGGCTTATATAAGTATCAGAGGTCCGCTGAATACTTCAGACTGGGCAGATGTCCCGGGCGAAAAGATGGGTATATACCAAAAGTACTGGTTTAAGAAGGTGCACTCTGAGATCAGGGTTCCGAATACCAAGTGGTGTGTAATGAGATATCCGAACCATGCAATGGCGCAGATGGCAAACATGAGCACAGAGAAGTTTGAGGATTTCTTCTTTAACGTATGTACTCTGGACTATGCAAAAATGGCTGATGCAATGACTCCATTGGTTGAGCTTATGCAAAAGACAGATAGAGTAAGACTTACCGGAAAGGGCACTGACCTAAGCTTCTCAATCAAGGGTCTTCCTGCTATCAAATGCTCGGGCGAGGCAAACATTCCTGACGGTGAGGTTTACACAGCACCGGTTAAGGATTCAGTAAACGGGTATATCACATACAATACTCCTGCTGAATATCAAGGCTTCACATATGAAAACATAAGACTTGACTTCAAGGACGGCAAGATTGTAAAGGCTGCTGCCAACGATACTGAGAGAATCAATGAGGTGTTCAATACAGATGAAGGCGCAAGATATGTCGGTGAATTTGCTATAGGCGTTAACCCTTATATCACAAAGCCTATGAAGGATACACTGTTTGATGAGAAGATTATGGGAAGCATCCACTTCACACCGGGTAATTCCTATGAAGATTGTGATAACGGCAACAAATCTGCTATCCACTGGGATTTGGTGTTCATACAGACTCCAGAGTTCGGCGGCGGAGAAATTTGGTTTGACGATACATTGGTTAGGAAAGACGGTATGTTCGTACCGGACTCACTAAAGGGCTTGAATCCAGAAAATCTTAAATAAAAGGCATAGCAAAGCACGGCTAACCACCGTGCTTTTTTTGCATGCTTAACAGCATAGGATGCTGTGGGCAGCATCCCCTACAAAAGGCTTTTCTCGCACCGGTGTATGGCGCAATTTAGCTCAAATACTTGATATATTTGCCTTATAGGTTTATAATTGTTAAAGCAGGGTAATATATAGTGTATCTTGTGATTTTGTACATACTAGGAGGTCAAAATGGAGATAAAAAACATCAAGAAACTACAGCTGTACGGATTCAATAATTTAACGAAAACTTTGAGCTTCAATATGTATGATATATGCTATGCCAAAACAGTAGAAGACCGCAAGGGTTATATTGAATATATAGATGAGCAGTACAATGCAGACAGATTGACAAATATCCTTACTAATGTCGCAAATATTATAGGTGCAAATATATTAAATATAGCAAAACAGGATTATGATCCTCAGGGTGCCAGTGTTACAATGCTTGTTGCAGAAGAGGGAGTTCATGAGGAAGTAATGCATGATCCTCATGACAACGAAACTCCGGGGCCGCTCCCTGATACAGTTTTAGCCCATTTGGACAAAAGCCATATTACTGTACATACATACCCTGAGAGCCATCCCGATGATGGTATCAGTACCTTCAGAGCGGATATAGACGTATCCACCTGCGGCAGGATTTCACCTCTTAAGGCTCTTAATTATCTGATACACAGCTTTGATTCTGATATCATGACTATAGATTATAGGGTCAGGGGCTTTACCAGAGATGTAAACGGCAAGAAGTTTTTCATTGATCATAAGATAAATTCAATACAGAATTATATTTCCACAGATATAAAAGACAGATTCCAAATGATAGACGTAAATGTATATCAGGAGAATATCTTCCATACAAAGATGATACTTAAGGAATTTGATTTGGACAATTACTTGTTCGGGATAACCAAGGGCGAGCTTAGACCCGGTGAGAAGAAGAAAATCAAGCAAAAGCTCAAGAAAGAAATGTCCGAAATATTCTACGGTAAAAATGTTACTAAGGTATAAGAAAACAGCGGCTTACAGCCGCTGTTTTTATTTGACTCCTATATAATTATGCAAACTATTCCGCCCTTCGAATCATTGACCACCTTGTTCAGTGTCAGCTGGAGCTTGCCCTGTACGTCGTCCGGCATCTTATAAAGCTTGCCCTGCAGCTCTTCCTTCACCATATCATACAGTGACTTGCCAAACATGTTGGAGTTCCAAATCTTTTCGGGGTCGCTTTCGAATTCATTCATGAAATAGGTTACAAATTCCTCGCTTTGCTTTTCTGTACCGATAAGAGGAGATATCTCTGTCTCAATATCTGCCCTTATTATGTGTAGTGATGGAGCACTGGCTCGTAATCTTACACCAAATTTGCTTCCTTGCTTTGTTATTTCAGGCTCTTCCAATTTGATCTCTTCAACGGAGGGAGCTACCATGCCATATCCAAATTCTTTAACATCTCTCAAAGCGTCCTTTACCTTGTCATATTCACGCTTTGCCTGTGACAAATCCTTTACCAGTCCGATTAGCTGATAGTCTCCATCTAAGCTGTAGCCTGATACCTCGCCCAGTACTCTGTAGAATAATCCCGGCTTCAAATCGAGTGCGACATTTACTATACCTTCTCCCAGGCGCATATCACTAATACCTGCATCATTAAGGTTTTCAACTTCTTTGATATTTGCTATTGTCGCATCTATATCTCTTAGCCTGTAAACGTCACTGATATTGCTTCTTATACCATTAACCATATCTGCCTTGAGCCAGTGTTCCATCTCTAGTGAATCAAACCATCTTGGTAGATGGAAGTTGATTTCTCTTACAGGGAACTCAAACAGTACTCTTTCTAGTATTGCATCCAGGTCCTCCAATTGCATCCTCAGGCAGTCTACTATGACTACCGGTGTACTGTATTTTGTCTCCAAGGCTTCTCGAAGCTCTATAGTCTCCTGTGATGATGGTTTTGCGGAGTTCAGTACTATTATGAAAGGCTTTTCCAGCTCCTTCAATTCACGTACTACTCTCTCCTCAGCTTCTATGTAGCTTCGTCTCGGCAGCTCAGTTATAGATCCATCTGTAGTCACTACAAGACCTATAGTGGAATGGTCTGTTATAACCTTTCTGGTTCCAATCTCCGCAGCTTCTTCAAAGGGTATCTGATTTTCAAACCAGGGAGTGTTGACTAATCTTGCTGAGTTATTCTCAAGATGTCCGAGAGCACCATCTATAAGATATCCAACACAGTCAATAAGTCTTACCTTAAATGTTGCGTTTTCTCTTAGAGTAAGCTCAATAGCCTCGTTAGGTACAAACTTTGGCTCTGTTGTCATTATTGTCTTTCCATTTGCGCTTTGCGGAAGCTCATCCTTTGTTCTCTCTCGTTTATACTCGTTGTCCATATTAGGAAGAACCAGTAATTCCATGAATCTTTTGATGAAGGTTGACTTGCCGGTTCTAACGGGTCCTACAACACCTATGTAAATGCTGCCGTCAGTTCTCTCGGCTATATCGCGATATACATCGAATCCTTCCACTTGCCCTACTACCTCCTTATATATATACTTCCACCTTTATATGTATTAGCAATATATATATATGTAGGCAAACTCAGATTATTACAAAAAAATACAGTACAAAGTCTTCTCCTTTGTACTGTATATGCATTACCATTCCAAGCTTAATATCTCAGCGATGTCTTCAGACTCGTGTGTTTTCGCTCTCATCATCAGGTTTATCACCGAATTCTTCACATCTGCCTTCTGGTAGAGTACATTGTATATTTCCTGGGTAATCGGCATCTCTATGCCCATCTTGACTGCCAGGTCATAGGCAGATTTTGTAGTTCTAACCCCTTCAACTACCATGCTGGTTCCTCCAAGAACCTCCTCCAGGGATTTGCCCTCGCCTATGGCTATACCTGCTCTCCTATTCCGGCTGTGCATACTCGTACAGGTAACTATCAAGTCACCTATGCCGGAAAGCCCTGCAAAAGTCATCTTCTTCGCTCCTAAGCTCTCGCCAAGTCTTGAAATCTCTACTATTCCTCTGGTCATCAGCGCTGCCTTGGTATTATCGCCAAAGCCCAAGCCGTCTGTTATCCCGGCACCCAGGGCGATTATGTTTTTCAGAGCTCCGCCAAGCTCTACGCCAATTATGTCCGGATTTGTATATACTCTAAACTTCGGAGTCATGAACACATCCTGTATATACTCCGCTGTCTGTTTTTCTCTTGCTGATGCCACTATAGCAGTAGGTATATCCCTCGCAACCTCTTCTGCATGACAAGGTCCTGACAAGACTGCATTCTTATTTGCGGGCAGTATCTCTTCAATTATTTGGGACATCCTCATCAGAGACTCATTCTCTATACCCTTAGCCAGATTTACTATCAACTGGCTGTCATTTACGTAAGGCTTTATGTTTTTCACTACCTCCCTTACTGCATGGGAGGGAGCAGCGATTACCAGAATTTCACTGCCCTTGCAGCAGTATTCCAAATCACTTGATATATCTATGTTGTTTGGGAGAACTACTCCCGGCATATAAGTCAAATTTTCCTTTGTTTCCTTCATGGAATTACAAAGTTCTTGTCTTCTCACCCACTGTTTAACATCGTAGCCCTTTTTCGCAAGCATTACTGCAACGGCGGTGCCCCAGCTTCCCGCACCAATAATCGAAATATTATACATTCATATCCTCCTACTCCGCTTTTGACTTCTGTCCAAGCTTTGATTCTGTACCCTTATATAGCAATAACCGCAACTACAACGCTGAAAACATTGTACTCTATAGGCTGCTTCAGAACTATCATTAAAATTGGGAATATCACCATTCCTGTTATTGAAGCCAGAGAAACGTATTTCGTAGTAATAAGTATTACTATTCCTACTGTTAAGGCAATCATTACCACCAAAGGATTGATTGCCAGCATGGAGCCTATAGTAGTGGCTACACCCTTACCGCCTTTGAACTTCAATAGAACAGGCCAATTATGTCCGATTATAACGAAAAACGCAGCCAGCACAGCTCCATAGCTTCCTGCTAAGTATCCGCCTATTAAAACTGCAATCACGCCCTTTAAAGCGTCACCTATGAAGGTTATAGCAGCAGCCTTTACTCCTAATACTCTTAGAACATTGGTAGCCCCTGCATTCCCGCTTCCATGCTGTCTTATGTCAATTTTCGCAGAGCGCATGGATACTATGTAAGAGGTTGCGAAATTTCCAATGAAGTATGCTATAATGCTCACAAAAATACAACTTAAAAGAAATCTTAAATCCATAGGTACCCCCCTATTCTCTCTTTCTGATTAAAAATCTTATTGGTGTTCCCTCAAAGCCAAAGGACTTCCTTAACTGATTCTCTAAGTATCTTTCGTAAGAGAAGTGCATTATTTCCGGGTCATTTACAAACAGCGCAAATGTCGGCGGCTTAACGTCAACCTGAGTTGCATAAAGTATCTTCAGCCTTCTTCCGCCTGATATTGCAGGCTGGTTCATAAGCACGGCTTCATTTATCACATCATTGACCATGCCGGTAGATATTCTCAAGGCGTGTTGATTGGATACATACTTTATCAGTTCAAAAAGCTTTATAACCCTTTGCCCTGTAAGTGCAGATATAAATATTGTAGGAGCATAAGCCATAAAGGGCAGCTCTCGTCTTATATCCTCAATGAACCTGTTCATTGTCTTATCGTTTTTCTCTATCAAGTCCCACTTGTTGACAACGATTATAGCTGCTTTTCCCTGCTCGTTTACATAGCCCGCTATCTTTGCATCCTGCTCTGTAACACCCTCCTCTGCATCAATAAGGATTAGGCATACATCCGCCCTTTCAATTGCTGTCAGAGATCTTACAACGCTGTATCTTTCTATGTTCTCAAATATCTTTTTTCTTTTTCTCATACCTGCAGTGTCAATAAACACATACTTATCTTCTCCAACCTGGAAGGGTGTGTCGATGGCATCCCTTGTAGTTCCTGCGATATCGCTGACAATCACTCTTTCTTCACCGATAATCTTATTCACCAGGGAGGACTTGCCTACATTGGGCTTTCCAACTACTGCTACCTTTATTGTAAGCTCATCATAATCTTCGTCATCCTCCTCCGGAAAGCCCTTTAAAATCTCATCCAGCATATCGCCCAAGCCTAAGCCCTGAGCTGCTGAAATCCCTATAGGCTCTCCCAAGCCAAGGTTATAGAACTCATAGATATTGTCCTTAAACTTTGGTGCGTCTATCTTATTAACAATCAGAACAACCTTCTTATGAGACTTTCTTAGCATGTTTGCTACTTCCTGGTCTGCGGGAGTAATGCCCTCCTGACCATCCACTACAAAGCCTATGACGTTTGCCATATCGATCGCTACTTCTGCCTGTCTTCTCATCTGCAACAGTATAACGTCCTCACTGTAAGGCTCAATACCGCCTGTATCAATAAGAGTGAATTTCTTATCCAGCCACTCCACTTCTGTATATATTCTGTCTCTTGTAACCCCGGGTGTATCTTCGACAATAGATATCCTTCTGCCTGCAATCTTATTGAAAAGTGTTGATTTACCAACGTTCGGTCTTCCAACAATTGCTGCTATTGGTTTTGCCATTATAAAACCTCCAGTTTCCTCTTGCGTATATTATTATAGTCTGTCCAGTATCTTTTGCACCAGGTCGCTTCCGTCCTGCTGACATGTCTGCATCTTAACTCCAAGCTCCTTCTCTATATCCGTCATGGTCAAATCATCCAGGAATATCTCTTCTCCCTTGCGAAGCATGCTGTCTGGAATAAACAAAATGTTTTGGACTCCCTGTTCTATTTTACCCCTCATTTGCGAAACTATATCCTGTCCTGTTGTCAGACCTGATACCTTAACGCTGTGTCCGAAGAAATCATTTGTTATGGCAGTGACCTCTATATCAAGTCCTGATATTCTGCTCTTTATGCTTTCCACTGCCTCCTGCATTATGGGATAGGCATATCTGCCTGTAACTATATGCAGCTTCTTGCTCGCTGCATCATAGTTCTTTTTCTTTATCAGCCCGAGAGAGTTCCTTATCTCGTCCCTAAACAAGGTAACAAGTCCTACTCCGTTATCCAGCTGCTTAAAATCCTCGTAGCTGTCATAGTCCGGCAGAGGTCTCTCTGCTATCAGGTAAAACTCATCAGACAAGAAGCCGAATCTGGTATCCAGCTTCTCCAAAAACTCCTTCTGAAGCGCTTCAACCAGTTCAATTATTTCATTTGCCTTGTCCTTAGTCACTTCCTCCAAAGCGCGCAGACCTTCCCGATATTTTGTAAGCCCCAAAGGCACAATAGCAGTGGTGCTCAATGAGGGGTACATCTCTGTCAGATCCCTCAAAGTCCTCTCCAGCTCAGCTCCGTCATTTACTCCCGGACACAGCACTATCTGTGCCTTCACCTCTATGCCATTGTCAGTAAGAAGCCTGAGATAATCCATTATCTTTACTGCGTTCTTATTGTTCAGCATCTCCTTGCGAAGCTCAGGATTTGTAGTATGTACAGAAACATTTATAGGGCTTATCCTATATCTTATAATTTTATCCAGTTCTTCTTTTTTCATATTTGTGAGAGTTATAAAGTTGCCCATAAGGAAGGATAATCTGGTATCATCGTCTTTGAAATACAGCGTCTCCCGCATTCCCTTCGGCATTTGGTCTATGAAGCAGAATATGCACTTGTTGTGACAGGACTTAGGGTTGTCTATAATGCCGTCAAATACTATACCCAAATCGTCGTCATATTCCTTTTCTATCTCAAAATCCCATAACTCCCCATTGGGCTTCATTACTTCAACCTCCAAGTACTCATCAGTTATGAGATACTTGTACTCTATGATGTCCAGTACTCCTGCACCGTTTATGCTCACAAGCTTATCGCCTTTTTCTATCCCTAACTCTTCTGCTATGCTGCCCGGAAGCACATCCTTAATATGCACTTCTTTTATCTTCAAGGTGATTTCCTCCCTTTTACTCAATTACCATATGCTAAGCTACACTATATTATATCACATTTATGAGCTGGTCATAAATATATTTGCATACTTAGTTATATTGTACATAAAATGCAGAATATTAATTCAAGAAAAACTGCCAAGCAGTAGCAAAGAAGGATTTGTTTGTTTCAGCTGTTTTATCATATAATATGATTAGTGATTAATTAAATAATGCTGAGGTGTGTGTATGAAGGTTTTATTTACTTACAACTATGGTCAGGAGAAAATGGATGCTGTGGCTGCTCTGGGCTATGAGCTCGTATATGTAAAT
>JAQZBM010000165.1 GCA_029238945.1 Clostridia bacterium | reverse complement strand
GGTTGCCGCTGTGGTCAATGTTCACTATGTGACCTTCTGCGGATACCGCATTTGAGCCTGTAATGTACCAATCTGCAAGCAGCGCCTTTTTCTTCAACTCCTTGCTTTCCTCCTTAGTAGCGGCATTAGTTTTGTCATATACAACATTGCCTCTGCTCATAAGTACAGCTGTGATATCAATAGCCTGCAAAGTGGCAGAGTGTCCTATTCCTACAGCTTTGTCCTGAGGAATTAGCCTTATTATTTCATCCTTTATTTCCTGCAGGGTATCAAAGGTTGATACCTCTATATTTCTATCCTTAAAGGCTTTGATGAGAACCTCCATCTGCTTATTATCCACCTGTCAGCCCCCTTATATAAATCCATATGGATTAATATTCCAGACAACTTTATTATACTTTATATTATCTGCATAAGCCATAGAGAATTGTGCAACAGCCCCTTCTTATTTCATATGCGGTGTTTCTCCTACAGCAGCTACCTTAATTTCTCCATGGTCAGCTTCCAGCAGAGTTATACTGGTGCCTTCTATAATCTGCTCCCAAAGCTTCTCCATTGGATAGCCCATGAAATAAGCAACTATAGCTCTTACCACAACTGTATGAGTCACTATAAGTATGTTTCCCTCTTGACATTCATCTGCAAGTCTTTTTACCGCAGCTGCCGCTCTTTCCTGCACATCATAGTAGTTGTCACCCTCTAAGGGCTTATAAAGATGGGGCTTGTTATAGAATATTTCACCTTCCTGAGGATATGCTCTTAAAACCTCTTCCTTGGTCCTGCCTTCCCAGCTGCCCAGGTTAATTTCCCTCATATCCGGCTCTACTTGGATGCTTATGTCCTTCCCGCTGCAGATTATCTCTGCCGTCCTTTGTGCACGTTTGCTCGGGCTTGCTAATACCATATCGAAGCTTATGTCTGAAAGATATTTTCCCAAAGCCTCCGCATCCCTAAGTCCTTTCTCCGTCAAGGGGGAATCCATTCTGCCCTGAAGCCTGCCCTCTACATTGAACTCTGTCTGTCCGTGTCTGACGATGTATAATCTCAACATTATAATGCTTTACTCCTTTGTCATATCTTTAGTCTTGCTTTTGCTTATATTATAGCATCATTAGCATCTATTTCCTTACTGTCCTTTTCACAATATAAGCCATTAAATATGCTCCTATACTTATCACCATATAGACTAAAAGATATATAAGGTTCGCTGTCGCGTACTTTAGAAGCATAAATGCTCCAAATGCAAGCAAGCTTACCACCGGAGCCGTCCATACCTTCCCTATCATTGTGTATGCCAAAACCCCAATCATTGCAGCTGCCAAAGGGAAGAAAATGAACAGCAGATATGCCAGCTGTCCTAAATCATCCTCTGTCAAAAGTGTTGATGCAAATAAAGCTGCAAGACAAAGCACTGCGGATAAAACCAGCAGTATCATGATATTTACTGCAATCTTTTTGTTTTTCATAGAATACCTCTCTTAACTATTTTGTTTTGCGCTGAATCAGTCCAGCTTATTTCCTTTTCCCCTTATCTAATAAGGCTTTTATAAAAGCCTGCCTTATCTGTCCATTGTATCAAGTCAATTTCCATTCCATCGGGATCCTTTATATAAACCTGCCTGGAATATTGTTTTACTACAACCTTCTGCTCCTCATCTGCATAGCCCTTACGTTTCAGCTCTATTAATATCTTATCTGCATTATCCACAGAATATCCGATATGCCTAAGGTTTTCACAGCCTGCTTCAAAGCCATCTTTTTCTGATATAAACAGCTCATGACCTGAGCCTTGCAGTATAGCATACCTGCGGCCATTTTGCTTTACACCCTTTCCGATTAGCTTAAACCCTAATGCAGATTGATAAAACTCTATAAACTTATCCACATTTGATACATATCTGTTGACATGGTCAATTTGATAATTCATTTCAAGAGATGATAAGCTCCCTTCCATATTTGCACCTCCATGATAGTATCCTTATTACCAACATTATACAACTGCTTCATCATCTCAGTAAATGGCTGTTAACAGTAAAATAACCGGGACAAGTCCCGGTTATTGCTGCTTCATAAGTGCGTAGAGTCCCACCAGATAATCCATTGTATATGGGCTGAACTTTCCTTTTGCATAGTATATTTTGCCATTGTGGTTTTTTGATACTATAAAGGTTTTGTCATTCATAACCTCAACAGTAAGCAGTCTGTCAGCTTTTGATGCTTCCTGCTTATATACCGCCTTTATAAAAAGCACTCTGTCGGCAGCATCAATTTCCTCCATATCACGCTTTGTTGCCTTTTGAAGCTGAGCTTTCTCTATTTCCATCAGCAAGGTCTTGTTAACCACTTCATCATAAATTTCTATTTCGCCTTCCCTTAAGCTGCTGCTCGGAAGCTGCGGCCTGTCAACCTTATCATTCATTGTAATTCCGTCAGGCATTTCCAAATTCTCTGCAAAGCTAGCCAAGTCCGGAGCTTCTTCATCCTTAAACACAGTGCTGTAGAATGCAAATACACTGACAGCAAGCAATGCTGCTATAACCGCTACTATTATCCATTTTCCTTTTTTCATAGCTAAAGTCTCCTTCTTATCCTTTGTACTCATGCTCTAGTATCGACATTATATAGTGCGACATAAATTTATCTTCAATCAGCAGACAATCCCTTATTAGACCCTCCTCCACAAAACCTGCGGACCTATAAAGCTGTCTTGCTCTATCATTATTTTCTCTCACATCAAGCCAAAGTCTGTGTGCCTTCAGCTTTTCAAAGGCCATTTTTATAAAAAGCTGTAGTGCTTTCCTGCCTAAGCCTTTGCCCTTATCCACAATAACAATTCTTTTTAACTCAATGCTTCTTGTTTCACTGAGAACGCCTGCAATAATAGCATAGCCGACACTTTTATCCGACTCATCAGCTATTATTACATGAAGTATGTCCGGGTCATCCAATGCACTGACATGCTGTTCTCTAGACCACTGAGCCACATAAGGTGAATTCGCCCTATCCCGTTCTGCCGCAAGGACAAAGTCCAAGTCAGCCTCTTTTGTATTTCTGACACCAATATTATTTAAGCTATAGAAATAATTATCCAATTCAGTCCTCCCTTAATTTCTGACCATCTCGGCAATCCTCTCTGCAGCTTCGGCAGCACTGATTTCCGACACATCAAGCTTTATTGTATCCATCTTGTAGTACTGCTCCAAGCGCGCTAAGCTGGCATCTATTTGCTCCTCTCCTCTTGAGGCGTCCTTTAGAATTCTTTGCCGTAAGGCTTCCTTTGAGCATACTAGGCTTATTTTATACAAACTAAATTCTAAATCCCTCAGCCTATCCAGCAGCAGCCCAAATATATACTCCTGATGAATAACCCAATTGAAAACAACGTACTCTATTGAGGAATTGGTGAGAAAGCTTCGCAGCATGAAAACTATATTGTTTTCTACCATCCTTTTATTTTCCTCATTTACAACGAAGGGATTCATCTTCCAGCACCAATCTCCGTCAAGCCAAACAGACTTATCAAGCTTCTCATACAGCAGCTCGCAAGCAGCTGTCTTCCCTACACCCATAGTCCCGTTTATTATTATAAGCTTTTTCATATGGTCCCCTCCAAGCAAATATATTTCAGTAAGACTACTTAATCAGGTATGTACTGACCACTGCAAAGTACTCTCTTATACTGCCGTTAAGACGTACATAGAACGGCGTCACAGAGGACAGCACCGATACCTCCATACCTATACTGTCAGCAATAGCTTTGGTCCTGTAAACATGGTAGTCACTGGTGATAACAATTATGCCCTGTGCGGCATTATCTCCTAAGCCATCCAGCAGCTTCTTTGAAAAAAGAAGGTTCTCCCTTGTACTGGTTGATTTATCCTCTTTTATTATGCGTTCTTCCTCAATTCCTTTACTTATGAGATATCTTTTCATGGCCTCAGCTTCAGATATTTTCTCGTCTTTCCCCTGTCCGCCCGAAACAATGACCTTTATATCTTGGTTCTGCTTAAGATACTCAGCAGCCATCTGCAATCGGCTGTCTAAGGATACTGAAGGCTTATCCCCCTTCAGACCTGCACCCAATATAATGGCATAGTCTCCGCTGACTGACTTCGGCGCTTCCCATTCCTTCACCACATTGTACTCTACCGCTGCAAAGGAAATAAGCCAAAGTACAAAAGCTGCTGTCATGAAGTAACTGAAATATTTGTATCCCAGCCTTCTTATATAAGACCACAGCAGATAGCACAAAAATAATCCGGAAATCAAAGCCGGTCCAAATCCAAGTGCATTCCTAAAAACTGCAAATACACCGGTAGCAAAAGCAGCCAGTGCAATAGAGATAATATTTCTCATGACAAACCCTCATCTATTGTTTCTTACAGCACTCATCTCAAGCAGTACTCCCAGAAGTATGCCTGCTGCATAGCACAGTAAATCGCTCCATAGAAAGCCATAGCCTAAAATCAAACCTCCCAGTCTATAGCTTCTGATGCTGTCTATCCAAGGTGCATGATAAAGCTGGCTCAGCTCAACCAATGCGGCTGCTGCAAAAGCTCCTGCACCAACTGTCAAGGATGATTTCTTGTTCAGCACAAAGCCAACCATAAGAAAAACCATCAGTCCCCAAAGCACATCGCCGGAATATGCAGCCAGCCAATCCGGCAGCAGCGGTCGAAAGCGTCTGGAGGCAAGCCCTGCTATTATGACTATTATAATATAAAATACATATTTATTCCTACTGCGATTATAGCTCATTTATTTCTCCTTTTGAAGGCTTTCGACAAAACCTTTCACTTGGGTACGGTTTTTGAAAATATATATGCTTTTGTCCTCTCTGCATCTATCAAGATAAGACATAAGCTTTTTCCTGTTTCTATGTCTGAAGGTCAAAACCCATCTTACAAATTCCCAGTCCAGCTTCTCGTTGCAGCCGGCAGCTATATCGGGTCTCTCCTTGTTTGCATACATAAATCTTCTTTTTGTTATTCCCCAAAGACATGTTATAGAAGAAAAATCCAGATATATTATAGTGTCTGCAGGTTCCAGCCTCATCTCCATAGTACTGCTGTAGTTGCCGTCAATTATCCAGCTGTCCTGCGGGATTATATCACTAATCTTTTCCTTTAGCTCTTCCCTGGTTATGGCTACCCAGCCCGGCTTCCAGAAGATTGTGTCCAGGTGATAAACCTTTATACCGGTGATTTCGCCCAATTTTCGGGCCAAGGTGGACTTTCCCGCTCCCCCCGAGCCTATTATTGCAACTTTCTTCATTAAATTTTTCCTCCATAGTCCTTTATATCCTAAAAGGGTCTTACCTTTAGAATTGTCTCGCTTATCGCTGTCTTAATTGTATCATACTTGCCCTCAGGCAGCCTATAGAACAGGCTGTTTAAGAAGTTTCTCATATTGGATATCAGATAGAAACGCTGCGGCATTATTTTTTCAATCTTGATATCTCCGAAGCTTTTTATCCATTCCACCACTTCAGCCTCACTTAAGACATCTCTGTTTATCAGACTGTTTACCGCAACAGACAGCCTTTCATCCTCCAAGCATATATAGGCATGATAGTCTATGCATACCTTCTTTTGAACTGCCTGCAGTATTTGAAGCAGCTCCTCGCGCCCAATCTCTTCACACTGTGCAAGCTCATCCACTGTATCTGCGGAGTGTGCTGCCGAGTGAGCCCAGCCCCCTGCTTCTACATAGCCTCTTACATCCTTTTCTCTATCCATGTAGTCTATTACACTGTCCTTTATATTCTTCAGCTCCTCCGGAGTTAGGTAGGCATCCTGCCTATGCATGTATATCCCTATGGCTGCCAGCAGAACTGAAAAGGCTCTCATAAATACTGAATCCGTGCCCATTTCCCCTATACCATGGAACAGATGCTTATCATCCACGATTATTGCCATCATTTGCTTTAGCTGCTCTTTTGTATAAACGCTGCCGACAGACCACTTGAAGATAACAGTGTATATCAGCTTGTCTCTGAGCTCCATATCGGTATCTCCCAGATACTTTAGCATAACCAAGGTCAGATCGTAGGGCTCTATCCCTTCCGGCACCTTATAGTCGTTTTCTCTTATCTGTGTCAAAACCTTCTTTAGTTCATCTCTGCTTATGTTCATTTTACTGCCTCCAATTTTTAAGAAATTTATGGAATGATCAGAGTAAAATCTCAGGACATCGAGTCCTTCGCTTTTAGCCGGATTTGCTTTGCAAATGGCTCTGAATAATGTAAAATGTTTCGCGCGAAACATATAGATAAATAGAGGTCAAACAGTTTTATCTGTTTGACCTACTGCGAGCTTCTATCTCATTAACTCCCAGCTGTACATTACTTCATACTTGCCGTCATGGGCTTCAAAATAAAGTCCTGTAACCGGAGACTGCAAACTTCCGTTTGCAAATGCTGTTGTACCGGAAGGTATATGTATGGTAGCCATTTGGGTTGGGAATATATCATCTTCCAGTGCGCCGACAATCCAAGCTATCAAGGCTCCAAGTATAGCTCCAATTACTGCCCCTATAACTGCTCCGATAGGTCCTCCGGAAGAGCCGATTTCTGCACCAATCTGACTGCCCCACTTAGCTGCCAAAGCTATGATTATTACCTGTAATTCAATCTTTACGCTGTCATATAAATTTGCGATGAACTTGCTGAAGCCTCCACTATCCTTCTCTGCTAAGGCTATGAAAGCTGAAAAATCCTTCGGATATACGTCATCTAAGTTAAACTGTCTTAAAACCATGGGAGGATTATATGTTTTGATATCGTTATCGTCAAAGCCGTTGTATACTGAAAACTCATTGATTATGCTTTGCACTGCTTTATCATCAAGAGTTGTGCCGCCCATGCTTATTTCATCAGATCCAATCCATTCAGGATTTGTCTCATCTAAGCATTTTACACTGTGAAGCTTGAGCTTTAAGCCGCGATTTAATATTATCGGCGGTTCAGGTTCGTCTGGAGGGTTAGTATCAGGGGTATCAGGTTCACTGTTATCACCATAGCCCAATCCGCCATGTCCGCCATGACCAAATCTCTCTAAAAGATCTCTTATATCATCAATGAAATTCGAGAAGTCTTGCTCATTTGCTATAAAAGCAAACTCTTTCTCAACATTTATCTGATTAAGTATTGACGGTCCATTTGCCAGGATTAAGCCCGAGGACGCTGCCTTGCTAATAAGCTTTGGTTCGACAGCTCTTATATTTCTTATATTTCTCCTTACAATATCCTTTACCTCAGGAGTCATTTTTCTATATCTATCTGCAACAACCGCACCTACTGTTTTATTTGTTTCTATCTTAAGGTTATTCAGCTTGACATCAACGGGTCTTTTTATAATCTTTTTCGGGCTATCCTCGTTCATAATGGATTGTATGATAGACAGCTTCATTATCTCTGTAGTTGTTTCAACCAGCTTATTGAATACCGGCGAATCAATATGGATACCTGACGAC
>JAQZBM010000164.1 GCA_029238945.1 Clostridia bacterium | reverse complement strand
CTATATATTCATTGATTATTCGGCAGGTTTCTTTATCACTGATTTCTTTCATGTCCAACCCCCGAGCTTCCTCAATCTCCCCGAGCTTCTTGCAAAATCCGCTCTCCCATCTGCCGTAAAGCCGTCTGTTATGGGTATTCAGTTTTGTTGTGAAGCCTTCAGCCGCCCGATGGAAGCTTGCCAGCGCTTCTGCCGCTTCCTTTATATCAGTAAGGTTCAAGTAGTCGCTTTCTCTGCCGTCCACCCATTGAGTCAGGTAATATTCACTATCCATGTAAGGCACCAGTATCCCACCGTCCGGTTGGCGTATTATATTTGATACGTTGTCAAAGCCATGCTTCTTCAGATGTATTGTCATCTCCTGCATCAGATATATGTCTTGAAAGGAGCCGCACATTTTCTTCAAACAGTAAAAGCCCTTATCTGTCTCTATGCGATAACAGCTGCGCTCAGGCACAATCTGCTTCAGTTTAACTCCCAGCTTATTGAAAAAATTAATGTCAAGATCGTAGGTGGCAAGGAAGGCTCTCTCCCGCTGCCTATCTTCTTCTATAAATATCTCAAAATTCATTATACCCGCCTCCTGTTGCCGAAATCAGAACCCGCCACTTATAATGTCCTGTAATCCTCCAATACCTCCAGCACCGCAGTTTTGCGAAGCTCCTTCTTTATGGCGCGCTCCAGCTTGCTCAGAAGCTCTGTCTCAGTAAAATTCTTCTTTCTTCCATAGTATCTTTCTATAACCTTATAGAACCGTTTAGGTTCAAGCATGAAGCCTTGTATAAGCTTTATAGACCTTCTGTCCAGCTTTATAATGGCGGAGTATGCTTTGAGGGCTGCCACTGCCAGCTCTGCCTTATTTTTGCCGGAGATGCTTTCAAGCAATGTGGCTATATCTGATTCTCTGATATCATAGGCGCAGTTTTCCATGTTGCTTACAAAAACCTCATCCCTGTCATTCATGTACAGTGAGTGACGTCTGAATTCCTTGTGGGTCAGTTGATTGTTCTTCATGGACTCCTGTACCCGTTGAATATATCCGAAATTCCTGAGGATTAAATATGCATTGAACATCTTTTGATAGTATTCCTCGGCATATTTGACATAGAGCTTATCAAATCTTGTAAGCTCCTTTTTATCCTGCAGGTTCCTGCTATATCTTTTTATATTCATGGCATTTGCCTTGAATTTATCCATCCATTTGCCCCAATCAACTCTGGCATGGCTGCCTTGGGATGGGACAAAGCCTTCTCCTGCCTTGTGCAAAAGCGCCAATGCCTGTGCAGCCTTGGCAGCGTCCGCCGCAGTATTTATCTCCATAAAACGCCCTCTTACGAAGTCCTGCAGCAGATATTTGCTGCCATTGCAGCTGATGATGTACGTGCCGGACAAGGTCTTATTAATTTTACTTATATTGTTGAAGCCCCGGTCTGACAGATACTCGTATGCTGAAGCTGCAAACTGGATTTTAGCCTCATCTCTTTTAGCCTTCTTGAACATTTTAATTCCATCTTCGGTATATATCAGTATTCCTTTCTCACCTTCGTGCATATTTATAACCTTTATGCCATATTCAGCTTCTATAAGATCTTTAATTTCGTGCCGCTTTATTCTTGTATATGCTCCAGACATGCTCTCATCCCTTTCAAACAGCTTTGCAGCATTAATTCAATGATGCTTCCTGTGATTTCTGAGGTTTTTGCTTATTATCCTTTTTTTCTCCTGCTCCAGCTTCTCCAATTTTTCCTTTTGCTTGCTCAGCTTTTTCAGTTGCTTTATCTCTTCCTTCATTTGCTCTATATATCTTTCAAGCTGCTTTACCTTTTCCTCAGTAGATAAAAGACTGTCATCCAAGCATTCTCTCTTATCATCATAGCTGTCACTCATAAGCTTACACCCCGCCTTATTTTATAGTCTTATAAATTCATCCAGGAATTTTTGTCTTATTTCCTTATCCTCTATCACCCTGTTCAGTCTTAACAGGAAGTAATCCATTGCCCAGGGCTGCTTCTCCACATAGTATTGAAGGCCTACCTGCCAAAAGTCCTGAGGGTATACGGTAAATGCCTTTATTACTTCCAGGTCCTCCTTTGTCAGGGTATAGTGCTTATCATATTCCTCCAATATGCAGCCTGCCTTTTTTATGTCCCAGACTCCATGCCTCATGTTTCTTATAACCAGACTGGCTACATCATGAAGTCTGGTATCCATAACGCAGTAGTCAAAGTCTATCATGTAAATCCTATCCTCCGGCGTTCTTATAAAATTATGATTCGCCATATCGTGGTGGCAAAACTCTCCCCGCTTCCTGCTCTCCTCGGCAACCTTACTGTAGGGACTTCTATGCAGGAGCTCAATGCTTTCTCTGCCCTGCTGCCAATAATAGCTTAAATGCTTGGCAAAGACTTCATCAAATTCATCCATATACTCCTTTTCTTCTATGGACTTGCTGAACTCCAGAAGCTCGACGCATTTTCTGTTAAACTTTTCAATCCACTTGTTATGGAGAACTCTGGGCTTCGCCCCCTCTGGAGCTGTATAGCCTATAGTAGCTTTATGGAAGTCTGCCGCAGTTTTTATCACGGCCTTTAAATCTTCATGGTTCTTGAATTTACACTCTCTGCTCTCTATCCAATCACATACATAGTAGGTATACTGATTATCCTGCATGCATATACTGCCATCTACGCAGCTGTCATAGGGTATAACCCCGTCAAATCCGCTATCATGTACATAATTTACGGCAGAGTAAAGGAACAGAAAGTATGCAGGACTTAGGTGCGTCTGCTTTATACACTTAACTCCCTTATCAGTTTCTGCCCTATATATGTTCTTCCTCTGGTCTATGTTCCGTATTTTGAATCCATAGGCTTCCTCGACTGCTTTCAGGTCCATTGAAATCCCCCCAAATATATGCATTTCAAGACATCGTCATAATAATCATTATATGTATGGGCTTATTGATGTGTGTTACTAAAGATTGCAGCAATTATATGGAACCATTGCGTACAGTTTACATATAATGGAGAGTGAATATATAAAACTTAATCATACCTTGGGAGTGAGCATTATGCAGATATGCGTGGATACCAGAGGGGCAAAAATTTATGCCGGAACAGGCATTGGCACCTATACGGCAAGGCTTATGGAAAATATTATGTCTATTGATGACAGCAATTCATATACATTCTTCTGGCCCAACGATGGATATGATTTTATGCTGGATAAGAAAAATGTCAGTGTCACCTTGTTTGGCGAGAAAAATAAGAGATTCTGGGATGAGAGCTACCTTCCCGCCTTAGTATCCCGACGCAGCTTCAATGTCTTTCATTTGCCCCAAAACGGCTTAGGTCTGCCAAAGCAGAAGAGCTGTCCCTATGTAGTTACGGTTCATGACCTTATACCCTATACAATGCCAGAAACCTGCGGTAAGAGCTATCTTGACAGGTTCGTGGAGCAAATGCCCCGCATACTGGAGAATGCTGATAGAATAATAACAGTTTCAGAGTATTCAAAGCAGGATATTATTAGATTCTTCAATACCCCGGCAGAAAAGATAAGAGTTACGCATCTGGCTGCAGACAGCGGCTTCAAGCTGATGGATAAAGAGAAGGCCTGGAGTTTTCTAAAGGATAAATACAACTACACCGGTGACTATATTCTTTATCTGGGCGGCTTCAGTCCACGCAAAAATGTTGACGGTCTGATTGAGGCTTATCGCAAGATTTATAAGGAGCTTCCCGGCCACTATGACCTTATGCTTCTGGGGGCATCTAAGGATAACCACTATGAGCTCCGGAAGAAAATCGACTCTCTAGGTCTCAGTGACAGAGTAGTCTTTGCAGGCTTCGTACCCTATGAACATCTTCCCTATTTTTATAACTGTGCCTCAGTCTTCACATATCCATCCTTTTATGAAGGCTTTGGGCTGCCTCCTCTGGAGGCAATGACCTGCGGCACACCCACTATCACCAGCAATGTCACCTCAATACCGGAAATTGTAGAGGATGCCGCAATCACCATAGATCCAAACAGCATTAATCAGCTGACTGAAAGCATGTATAATGTGCTGACTGATATGAGCCTTCGGAAAAGTATGATTGAGAAGGGTTTAAGACGTGCCTACAATTTCTCATGGAAGAAGACGGCAATTGAAACCATCAAGGTATATGAAGAGCTGCAGTGAAATAGCTGAGGATATTATCCTCAGCTATTTTGTATTTGAACCATGTTATCTTGATATTTACCTTGGGACGCTGTGGGCAGCGTCCCCTACACACTTATCATATATATTTTTCATAATCATTGCCGGATAGATTCTTCAGCAGGGCTTTGATGTCCTGATCCCGTTCCTTTTGACAGACAAGTATCACATCTTCTGTCTCCACAACAATCAAATCCTTGATGCCCACCGCCGCAATAAGTCTCTTATCTCCGTACAAAATGCAGTTTTGAGAGTCCAGAGTTTTAACCTCGCCCTTTATAGAGTTTCCCTCATTATCCTTTATGAGATATCTCTCCAGTGCAGTCCAGCTGCCTATATCATCCCATTTGAAATCAGTCTCTATCACATAGACATTATTTGACTTTTCCATTATCCCATAATCGATTGAAATACCGTCTATCTCCATATATTCCTGCTCTACAACCTCAGCTTCTCTATCTGTACCCACGGCCTCGCTGATATTCATAAGACACTCATACATATCGGGCAGAAACTCTTTATACTGCTCCAAAAGTACCGACGCCTTCCAAATAAACATGCCGCTGTTCCAAAGATAAGTGCCCTTGTCTATAAACTCCTGCGCCTTCTCCTTGTTGGGCTTCTCAGTAAATCTCTTTACCTTATACACCGGGACTTCCTGCTCCTCCAGTCTTTTCCCCGTTTCTATATAGCCATAAGCTGTTTCAGGTCTTGTAGGCTTTATCCCCATAGTTACCAGGCAATTTGTATTAAGAGCTATACTCAAGCCTTGTTCTATAGTCTCAATAAACCTTGTCTCATCCTCAATATAATGATCAGAAGGCAGAACAATCATGACTGCGTCCTTATCCTGCTTAAGAAGCTTTACGGCGGAATAGCCTATGCAAGCCGCAGTCTCCTTAATCATCGGTTCAATGAGTATATTTCTCATGTCTATTTCAGGCAGTTGGTCATTTATATTCTGCACATGGCTTTTATTCGTAACCATATATATGTTGCCTAATGGTATGAAGCTGTTTATCCTATCTACCGTCAATTGAATCATAGTCTTGTCTCCCACAGTCTGCAGGAACTGCTTGGGAAAGTTTTTACGGCTTTTAGGCCAGAAACGGCTTCCCGAGCCTCCACACATGATTACTGCATAATTCATGCTTACACCCGCCTTGCTGTAAATTTCAACGTTAATGCGCTTAAACAAGTATATTATCATATTATGCAGCAGTCACTTTTTGGTGAGTGAGTTTTATTTGCCAAACAGCTTCTTTACTTCATTTACGTTGCCAAACAAGGTTCCCGCGAACAGCATAAAGCCCTATTTAGACAAGGTGGGAAATATACATAAATCTTTTACAATAAATCGAATTTTTTAGCAGGATTTGTCATTATTTCGTTGAAGTAATTATTATTAATACCTGATTGTATTTCTCATTTTACAAATTTGAAATATATGTATATAATTTCGACAAAAATTAACTGATTTTTTAAAATTGTCTATAAATTTCTTAATAATTTTATATATAATATTATGTATATATTATAGAAAAAGGTGATTTTATTGTTAAGATATTACTTATTAAGCAAGCTATCAGTTATAAAAGGTCTGACCCTTACATTTTTTGTAATGGTCTTTTTTATACCACAGGATGTTTTTGCTGCTGCACCCGGTAAGGATACAGCAAAATACATCAGCTTTTCTGCAGTATTGATTGCTTTGGTCATAGCAATGGTTGTCCATGTTCTGTCTGTCAGAAGGTCAAAAGGAAACATAGAAGTTGTACGACAAATTTTCTCAACAGCTCCTCAGAATGTCGATGCAAATGTCATTATAACGGATGCTGCTTGGAAGATTATATACATAAATCCTCGTGCAGAACAATTTCTTGGACTTGAAAAGCGAGAAGCCCTTGGCATAGTATTGTCAGACTTCTTCGATAAAGAAAGCTTGTCCTCACTATATAGGCTTACAGATAAACATGATGTAAAGAGTAAAAACTTCATATCCTCTAAAATTAAAACCAAGGCTGGTGTTTGGCTTGATATAGCAAGTATAGCCATACCTGTTAAAAATCCATATTCAGAGGAAATGGGCGCAGTCATAATACTACAGCCCCTTGAAGCCGCCGCAGAATCTGCAGCAGCGGAAGAATTGAATAATTTCATAACAGCTCCTGCTGAAGAAAACATCGACGCCCTCACCCAGCTTCCAAATAGAAAGCTTCTTTTTGAACATTTGAACAGTATAATAAGAGACAATGCAGCAGAAA
>JAQZBM010000163.1 GCA_029238945.1 Clostridia bacterium | reverse complement strand
CTTCATCATTCCTATACCTACTACTGAAATTTTCGTGATATTTTCTTCTTTAGAAATATTGATATCAGATATCTCAAGCTTCAGCTCCTTTGCTATTTCGTCTATAGCAAAGTCCTCCTCCTTCGAACAGGTGAAGGATACATTCACCCTGCCTAAATTTGGTGCTGTCTGACTAATCATGTCAATATTTATATTGCGCTTTGCCAGCTTATCAAAAATTGAAGCGATGTTTTTCGCGTTATACAGTACGTTATTCACTGTAACCATCAGCACATCGTCATTCATGGACAATCCTGTAACTGCTTTGCCTTCCATACTTTCATCATACTCCTTTATCCAAGTTCCCTTTTTTTCTCCATGAGTGGCTGCAACATATATTGGTATGTTATATTTAAAGCCTAATTCTACAGCCCTGGTTTCCATTACTCCAGCTCCCAGGCTTGCCATCTCAACCATTTCCTCATAGCTTATAGAGTCAAGCTTCTTTGCATTTGGATATACCCTGGGGTCAACGCTGTAAATCCCTTCAACGTCTGTATAAATCTCGCAGTCGCAGTTCAGCTTAGCTGCCAATGCAACCGCTGTGGTATCTGAGCCGCCTCTTCCCAGAGTTGTTATATCTCCCTTGTCATTAATACCCTGAAAGCCTGCTACTACTACAACTCTGCCGGCATTTAAATTCTTTCTGACATTTCTTAAGTCAATGTCAGTTATCCTATTCTTTGTATGAAGTCCTTCAGTTTTGATGCCTGCCTGGAAGCCTGTCAAGGATACCGAATCATATCCATATTCTTGAAAGGCCATAGAGAGAAGGGCTATGGAAACCTGTTCTCCCGTAGATACAAGCATGTCATACTCACGTTTATTTGGATTCTGCGATATCTGCTTTGCCATTGAAATCAGCTCATCTGTGGTTTTACCCATGGCTGATACTACCACTACCAAGTCATCGCCCTGTTTCTTTCTCTCGATTACCTTTTTAGCTACAGCTTTAATTTTTTCAATAGTTCCTACTGATGTACCGCCATACTTTTGCACTACTATTGCCATTTTCCAACCACCTCTAGTCCTTATATCATAATATCGTTGCTAATAATATCCTCGTAGCTTTCCCTCTTAACTGCCAGCCTTGCATTTCCGTCCTTGACTAAAACCACAGCCGGTCTCGGTATTCTGTTATAATTGCTTGCCATACTGTAGTTATATGCTCCTGTGCTTAATACAGCCAGTATATCGCCCTTCTCTGCCATAGGAAGCTCTATATCTCTTATCAATACATCCCCGGATTCACAGCACTTCCCTGCTACCGTAAATTCTGCCGCTGAAGCTTCTGCGGCTTTGTTGGCAACTATAGCATCATATTTTGCATCATAAAGTGCCGTTCTCGGGTTATCTGTCATACCGCCGTCTACGAAAACATAGTTTCTGCCGCTGTAGGTATTTTTCACACCGCCAACCTCATATATAGTGGTACCTGCGTTTGCAATTATGGACCTGCCCGGCTCTATCATAACTTTTGGCTGCTTTATACCCAGACTTGCCGCTTGTTTCTTTACAATTTCAAGCATGTTTTTCAGGCATATCTTCAAGTCTACCGGTCTGTCTCCCTTTGAATAGTAGACACCGAAGCCTCCGCCCAAATTCAGCTCTTCAGTAACAAAGCCTGTTTTCTCCTTAAGCTCTGCCAAGAAATTCATCATGACATCAGCCTCCGAATAGAAGGATTCCTCTTCAAAAATCTGCGAGCCTATATGACAGTGAAAGCCTTTTAAGCATATGTTCCTGCTGTCTTTTAGGTGCTGCAGCATGCTTTCGATATTCTCACCGAATATTGATTCTCCAAACTTAGAATCATGCTTGGAGGTCTGAATATATGCATGAGTATGAGCATCAATTCCGGGATTCACTCTAAGAAGTATATCAACGGATTTGTTTGAGACTCTGCAGACTTCCTCAATCAGCTCAAGCTCCAAAAGATTATCCGCAACTATTCTTCCGATACCTGCCTTAACAGCCATTTCAATCTCCTGATAAGTCTTGTTATTGCCGTGCATGTAAATTTTCTCCGGAGGGAAGCCTGCCTTAAGAGCTGTGAACAATTCTCCACCTGACACTACGTCCAGGGATAATCCCTCTTCATTGATAATTTTACACATCGCCAGATTTATGAAAGCCTTTGATGCGTAGATAACCTCTGTATCAATATCATCTGCCGCAAAACCTTCTCTGAATATACTGCAGTTTTTTCTAACCAATTCCTCATCGATTATATAAAGCGGAGTGCCAAACTGCATAGCCAAATCCGCTACATCACATCCGCCGATAGTCAAGTGTCCTTTTCCGTTAATTTTTGATGTCCCAAATAGCCTCATATTACAACCTCACTTAGTATAAAAATATAAAACAAAAACAGCCATAGGCAAAAGGAACCCATGACTGTTAAATAACAGATCCTCTTGCCCCGATATGATAAGCACTCCTTAGTAAAATCGGGCAATCTTACTAAGACAGTACTATACTTATTAAGCATAGTCCCAATACATAAAATTATGTATTTCGGCGAATGACCCTTTCTTATGCATCCCGCATAATACTTTTGACATCCGCAGCCTCTGTACCATATCGTATTATTCTATTTTTGAATATTAAAAAGAGTCTATCAAAATTATTGTTATATGTCAACTAATATATTTTGTGCTAAACAATTTACATGCTTCAGATAGCACAAAATGTATTCCGCTATTTATAAATCGTACAAAGTACTGACTGTTTTAGATGTAGAAGCATTGGTACGATTTATATAATATTATGTTAAAATACCGAAAAACCTTTTCATGTATTTTATGCTGTTTTCATTATTGCTTCATTCACGCTTTTGCAGATATTCTTCTTTCCTATTTTCTCTATATAGCCTGCTTTTTCAAGTGCCTGATAGGGCTGCTCCTGTACCTCAGAGAGCATCAGTCTTGTCTTATGAGTGCTGCAGGTTCTATATAGCGTTCCCAGAGCATGGATTGCCGTAGCATCCATTGCCGGCACATTTTTCATTCTAAGTATCAAAACTCTTGTATGTGATTTTACAGAGTATATTATTTCCCCAAACTTATCTGCCGCTCCGAAGAAGAAAGGTCCGTTTATGTCGTAAACCAATGTATCACCGGATAAGTCAGCACATACATTTTCTTCTGTTTCATCATCCTCAGCCATATTCTTTATATTTGCTATATCAGACATGCGCTTCATAAACAGAAGGCTTGCCATTACAACACCTACCTCGATTGCTACTACCAGGTCAACTAAAACAGTTAAAACAAAGGTGGCTAGCAATACAAAAATATCACTTTTCGGTGCGCTTAGCAGGTCTCTAAATGCTCTCCAATTACTCATATTGTATGCCACAACCATTAAAATGGCAGCTAATGCTGACAACGGTACAAGCTTTGCCAAAGGCATGAATACAAGCATTATGAGAAGCAGCACCACTGCGTGCACAATTCCTGCAACAGGAGTTCTTCCCCCGTTCTTAACATTTGCTGCAGTTCTGGCTATGGCACCAGTAGCAGGTATACCGCCGAATATACCGGAAGCAATATTTGCAACACCCTGTGCTATAAGCTCTGTATTGGAGCGGTGCTTACCATTTATCATACCATCAGCTACCACAGCTGAAAGCAGTGATTCTATAGCTCCCAGCAGTGCGATGGTAAATGCAGGCTGAATCAGATTCTTTATAGTCTCAAAGCTTAATGAAGGCATATGAGGCTTTGGAAATGCTGAGGATATCTCTCCAAACTGACTTCCTATAGTTGGAACATCCAGCTTAAAGAAATATGCTATTAAGGTAGCTGATATCAGGGCAATCAAAGAGCCCGGAATCTTTTCAGTTACCTTAGGCCAGTAAATTATTATAAGCAGGGAAATTACTCCAAGCAGAACACTGGCAAAGTTTATCGTTCCAATATTTTGGAAGTAAGACTCCCACTTCCCTAAGAACTCGCCGGGTACCTTATCAATGGATAGTCCCAAAAAATCCTTTACTTGTGTTGAGAATATCGTTAAGGCAATACCGCTTGTAAAGCCTGTTGTTATAGGATAGGGAATAAATTTTATCATTTTTCCGAACTGGAAGACTCCCATCAAAATCATTATGATTCCCGCCATTATGGTTGATATTATGAGTCCATCCAGCCCATATTGAGCTATAATTCCAAATACAATAACCATGAAGGCACCTGTAGGGCCTCCAATCTGAACACGACTGCCTCCCAAAAAGGAGATGATAAATCCAGCTATAATAGCAGTATGAAGTCCTTTTTCAGGTGATACTCCGGATGCTATTGCTAAAGCAATGGATAATGGCAGTGCGATTATTGCTACGATTACGCCAGCGGTAACATCTTTGTAAAACTGGCTCTTGCTGTAATCTTTTAAGCATGTAAACAGCTTTGGATGAAAGATCGACAATTGTATAAAACACCTCACTATATTTAGTTTTAAAAACACATATTATATGATACCAAATCCATACAATTATGTTAATGCTTCTATAGTCCTAGAAATCCTCATTTTGCTTCGATTAAGAGCAGTTTAGCATTAATAACCCTCAAATTCTTACAAATAATACTTTTTTGTATACAAAGTACATTTATCATTGTGTTTCATTACTAATACCTCGTATTAATAATTTCCTGTTCATACAGCTTTATTTCTTCTGCTTCCTGGGGGCTAAGGCGAGAGAAAATTTCCTCCCGATACTTAAGTCCAAGCAGATGCCGAATTCGTGGCTCTCCCGCTTCCAGAGCATCTGTCCAATCCATCTTCTTACGTTGATAGTAGACATCATAATCCACAATACGTGTGCCATCCTCCAAATGCTCCATGCCTACCAGGATTTTCTTGATATACTTTAGATTATAAAAGGTAAAGAAACGCAGTCTGTATACACCAACTGCCATCATAAACCTTGGATAATCCTTAGTCCAGGATTCTCCCAGTATAATTCCTAAGTCCAGAAAATTAAATATATCTACCAAACGCTGATAGTGCAGATTATACGCGCTGTATCTGTCATAAATACGAATCTCAATTTCAAACCAGTCCTTGTTTCCGATTCCTTTATTTAAATACTTTAACGCATTAAGACGCAGATTCTTAAATAAAGGGTAAAAACCCTGTTCTATATATAAGCATTTTTCATATAAATCCTTTACATGCGCAGCGCGATTCAGAAGCTTATCGGTTACTGCCACAATAGTGCCTTTCTCTCTGCCGGAATTCCAAAGCTCCATGAAAGCACCTACAGTGCCTCCATTATCCTTTTGAATTTCTTCTACTACCCTGTCTAAATCCCCCATTGAATGCAGTATAATTAGCCGTGGTGCAGTTCGAATGCTTTTTACAAATTCAGAATGTCTTTCATTAATGAGCTTGCACAAAATAACATCGGCCTCTTCAGCAACAGCAAGTTTACCAACAATATCCTTCTCATTAAGAATATCCTTCATTTGCCTGGTAATCGACAATATTGTTGAGCCCTCGGATACGCTTCCGAAAATCGAATCATGATCTTCTTCAATAACTGCATTAAACTTCTCAACCATGTACTTTTTTAATCCCTCTATGTCATTGCTTTCAACAAGCAGCATTTGAGGGCCTCTGCGAATTAATGAAAACATTCTATCGCCTCCTTAATATAAAAGAAACTAAAGTAAATTATTATAGACCTATTTTACCACGGCCCAGCCGTTCATTATCTGTTCCCGATGGGTATGGGAAACTATGAAATTCTTGAGAATCAAGCTCTATGAGGTTTATACTGCTTATGCCGTTTAAATATAAGCGTCCATTGTAAAAACCACTCCTTATAGTAAGGTCATGTCCATACAGATTATATGCTGCCGGTTTTGTCTGTATCTGCTCTGGGTAATGGGTTATGGCAATTTCTATTCCTTCTATATTGATTGTTTGTAAATCTTCTATAATATGACTTCTTTTAAAATATCTTCTGACAATTTCTATATCGTCATGATTTCCCAATGCTAAGTATAGTCCTTCTGCCGCAGATTGCTCAAGAAGCATTGCTAGTTGCTTGACATTTCTTTCATAACGATCTATTGAGCCGGGAAAAAGCTCCAGCTTTATATTATCTACCAAATCCCCAGTATGAACTATATAGTCAGGTTTTATAATTTCGATTATCCTTTTTAGCTCCCCGAAGAAGGATGAAGGTGTATCGGATATATGCAATAGCTTTTTCCCTTTTATATCCAGATTGTGGAGATCTTCAGGTACTCGTCCTATCATATAATAGAAGAGCTGTTTAAAATTATTCATTTGATACTCCATTTATTTTTTATTTGAATTAATATATATTATTATAACATTTGTATGATTTTAATAACCACAGTGAGATTTGACTAAATTCATATTGCTTTATTGCAGAAAATCAAAAACACTGCATTAATATGCAG
>JAQZBM010000162.1 GCA_029238945.1 Clostridia bacterium | reverse complement strand
TGGTATGCTATAATCCCTTTGAAAGACTTGATATATCGAAGCTAAAGAGGCTTAAGTGGATTCAGCTGTCCAGCATCGGTATAGATCAGGTGCCAAAAGCAAAGGTCCTAGAGCATGGCATAACGGTAACCAACAACCGTTCTGGCTACTCCATCCCCATGGGCGAATGGATAGTCATGAAAATACTTGAGCTCCTGAAAAACAGCAAGGACTTCTATCATAAACAGGAGCAAAGGAAATGGCAGATGGATGGAAGCTTGCTTGAGCTCTACGGTAAGACTGTCTGCTTTGTGGGTACAGGCAGCATTGCCTCCGAGGCGGCAAAAAGGCTTCAGGGCTTCGATGCCAACATAATAGGTATAAATACCACCGGCAGGAAGGTGCAGTACTTCGACAGCTGCTATCCTATGTCAGAGCTGGACAGTGTATTAAAGCATTCAGATGTGGTGGTGCTTTCCATCCCTTACACAAAAGAAACCCATCACCTGATTAATGAGAAAAATCTAAGCTCTTTTAAAAAGGGAGCCTATTTGGTTAACATCTCCAGAGGAAGTATCATAAAAGAAGCTGCGTTGATTGAGGCACTTAGAGATGGGAGCTTACGAGGTGCGGCATTGGACGTCTTTGAGGAGGAGCCCCTTAGTGAGGATAACCCGCTGTGGCAGCTGGATAACGTGATAATAACCCCGCATAACTCCTGGATATCCGAAATGAGAAACGAAAGAAGATACAGGATTATATATGATAATCTGAAAAGGTATATAAACGGGGATAAGCTTGAGAATGTAGTAGATATGGAGAAAGGTTATTAATACAAAGGACTGCTATGGCAGTCCTTTTATATTAATCATTCAAATTGTGGTGTTCGCTGGTTACTGCGTATACGATTCTTTCACATATATTTGTGACATAGTCTCCTATACGCTCCAAAGACTTGCCTATAAATAGGAAGCTTGTTGCCTGATTGATTTTCTTCGGATCCTCCATCATTATCAATAGAAGCTCTCTGAACATTTGCTTGTAATATGCATCCACTTCATCATCCATCTTTGCGACCTCGCGGGCCTTATCTACATCCTGTTTTACATAGGCATCGATACTTTCCTTTACCATCCTTGTAGCAATCTCGCCCATTTTGGGTATATCGATAAGCTCCTTAATGTATTTCTCGTCTGCCAGTCTGATTGTTGTCTTTGATATGTCAACGGCATGGTCTGCAATTCTTTCCAGGTCAGTTATGGTTTTCAGGGCTGTGGCGATAAATCTCAAGTCCTTTGCCATAGGAGCCTGCAGTGCAATCAGCTTCAGGCATTTGTCTTCTATATCAGATTCCATATTGTCAATTTCATCGTCATTGTCTATGACTTCCTGTGCCATTGCTATGTCCTTATTCTTCAAGGCATGGACTGAATTTATAAGAGCTTCCTCAACAGCGCTGCCCATCTTCAGCATCATCAAATGCAGTTCATTCAGTTCCTTATCAAAATAATTTCTGGTCATTTTATACCTCCTTTTAACCGAATCTTCCTGTGATATAGTCTTCTGTTCTCTATAACTGCTTTATAAGATACGATGCAGTAAAATTATTTCATCTACAGCATATTATGTTTTGCTGTAATTACAGTATACTTGTTTTTATACTCTTCTATCAAGTTTTTTAACACATATTACAGCCTGAGCTAAGTATATATTCATATTATTAATTATCTAGTTTAAATACATTCACCAGACTTTTAAGCTTCTGCGCCAGCATATCCAAATTGTAGCTTGCTGTGGAAAGCTCCTCTGTTGAAGCTGTTTGCTCTTCTACCGCTGCAGAAACAATTTGTGTGCCGGCAGAGTTTCGTTCACTTACAGCAAGGAGACTTTGAATTTCCTCTTCCAGGTCTTCCCTCATTCTATCTATCTTTATGCGGGATTCATTTAAGACAAGTACTTTTGACTGCGTCACCTTTATAGCCTCTGATATTTCAATATACTTATCTTTTGTTAAATTTACGCCACTAATTTGTTCCTTGGATATATCAATCAAGTTCTGTACAGTTTCTTCTACGGCTTTAGTGTCCCGGCGCAGTTTCTCGATTATCATATTAATAGTTTTAGTAGACTCCCGAGACTGTTCGGATAGGTTTCTTATTTCATTTGCAACTACTGCAAAGCCCTTCCCGTGTTCTCCCGCCCTTGCCGCCTCTATGGATGCATTTAAGGCAAGCAGGTTGGTTTTATCCGCTATACTCATTATTATCTTACTTGCCTGCTCAATTCTTATGGAATTCTCTTGGGACTTAATTATGCTCTTATATACTTCTCTGTTTGCTTGGCCGGATTTTTCATTAATTTCCGATAAAACCTGTATGGCTTCTAGACCGGAGTCTGCCAACTTGCCTACCTCTTCCGAAGCTATAGTCATCTGCTGCAGATTTTCATAATCCGTTATCAATATATCGCTTAGTTCTGTTGTTTTGCTGAAGGTGTTTTCTGCACTTTTTGCCTGCTCTATGGAACCTTTTGCAATTTCGTCTATTGAAACAGCAACCTCATTTGCAGACTTTGAAAAATTCTGTGCGTTTACTTTCAAATCCTTTGAGGATACTGCAACTTCACTGGCAGATTTCTCTACCTCTTTAATTATGCACTTTAAATTGTTTATAATCTTTACTATTGACCTTTCCAGGTCTCCAATTTCATCCTTCCTCTTAAGGCTGTCGACACTGTTAGGCATTTTCAAATTATATTCTGCTATTTCATTTGTTATATTAATTACCTCGGCAATAGGCTTGCTTATGGATAATGCAATGCTTACCGCAAGAAGCGATGATATTAAAATAATCACTGCTGCAATAATAATCAAACCCTTGCGCAGATTCCCTATGGCTCCAAGGGCTTCATCTTCTTCAACCTCTATCACAAGTCCTGCTAAACTGCTGCCGATTCTTAATACCGATAAGGTTCCAATTACCGCCTTATTTTGATAGCTCTTATAGCTTTTGGTTTGGTTAAAGGATAAATCTCCCATAGCCAAAGGTCCTGATAAGACTTTTACAGCTTCTGAATCAAGCACTTCCTTTAAGGCTGACTCTTTTGCATAGGGCTCTTTTGTTGTGTTTGTAAGAAGCATGCCCTCCGAGTCTATAAGGTACGAGTCTGCGCTCTTGCCAAGCTTATCAATTCCGCTTTGTACTATCGTATTAATTGCACCTTGGTTTAAAACTATATTTAAGGTGCCAATTGGTACATTGTTATCTATATTGGAATATGAATAAATCGGAGTAGCTAAAACCATTATATTATCATTTATTAAACTATTTCTAAACACCCCTGACCAGTTCTGTTCCCCGGCCATCGCTTTATTTGTGAAGTCTCCTGAGACGACCAAAGGTGCCAAATCCAGTTTATTATAGTTCATGCTGAAAATTACTTCTCCATATATATTGGTTATATAAACATCTGTGTAATTATATTTTTGTAAAGGAATATCCAGCAGTCTGAAAAAATCATTTTCAAGCTTCTTCTTTTCTTCTATGCTGCTGTTGTAATCATTAAGCCTCTCAATTCCTTCACTTACGATTCGCGATCCAGCCAAGATTTTGGCATCGCCCTCCCTGGCTTGGAAATATTGATTGATTCTTTCATTTGTCAGTGTTGTATAAATCTGATTACCCTTAATAATTGCATTCTTTATTTCATTGCTGGAATTGTTTATATTAAACCAGCTTAGTATGACTATTGGTAAGACTCCGGTCAATATAACCATTGCCAGAAGCTTTGTTCTAATTCTGAAATCATTCAGGCTGAGAGCTTGCTTGACAGTACCAGCAAGCTTAGCAACATTAATATTTTTCCATAAGCTGTGAGACACTGTACTTTTAATTACTTTTGAATCAGTCTCTTTTATAATCATTCCTATAAGCCTATCCGTCACTCTTTTCAGTACGTTTCTCATAAGCACCCCCACAAGTTATTTCAATAATTATCTTCTTCAAGATAAATTTATCATATAGATTTAAGTGTAGTGTTAATTCACTATTAACTTTTTGTTAACAATCTATATTTGATAATGAGTAGAAATAAATTGTCAAGGCGGTATTCTATTGTTAAAATTTAATATTTAGTATCGTCTTTGAAACTTGTTTCTTATTAAAATTGCTATTGAATTCATTACGAATAAAAGTATCAGCAATACTACTATTGTTGCTGCTGCAAGGTTTGCATATTCCTTTGTCAGAACTGCATCAAGTGTCCAATAGTATATCTGTATGGGCAGTGCTGTAAAATCGTCTGTTAACTTGGCAGGTGTTGACAATATCAAAGTAGGTATTCCGAGCACAACCAATGGTGCAGTTTCTCCAATTGCTCTTGATAACGACAAGATTGAACCTGTCATAATACCCGGCATAGCAGTAGGCAAAACAATTCTTCTAACTGTTGTCCACTTTGTAGCACCTAAAGCATAGGATGCTTCTCTTAAATAGTTTGGAACAGCTCTTAAGGCTTCCTGGCTTGCCACTACAACTATTGGAAGAACCAGCAGAGACATAGTCAATCCGCCTGCAAGAATGCTGGAGCCAAGATTAAATAATCTTCCGAAAACCGTCAATCCCAAAATCCCGAATATTACCGAAGGTACCCCGGACAAATTTGCTATGTTGGTATTTATCAAAGATTGAATTCTTCCTTTTTTTGAGTATTCTTCCATGTATATAGCCGTACCCACTCCTAAAAACAAAGTGACAGGCGCCACGATTGATATTAACATGATTGAACCTATAATAACACCCTTGATTCCCGCTTTTTCTGCGGAAATTGAAAGCCTGCTGGTCAAGAACTGCAAATCAATCCAACCGATGCTCTCGCTAATCACTCTGTATAGTAATAAACCTAACACAAACAAAGCGAATACAATAGTAAATGAAAAAAGTATTCTAGCTGCCTTGTCTATAAATATCCTTTTCTTCATTCGCCTTCGCGATGTTTCAGCATTAATATAGGTTTTCATACTACCAATTTCTTGGCTTTCCTGTTTTTTTTCGTTATAAATATATGAAGTATTTTTCATCGCTTAATATCCCTTCCTATATTTCTTTGTAATATAATTCGCCAGCAGATTCATTATAAGAGTAAAAGTAAACAGAATAAGCCCTACTGCATATAAGCTGTAATACCCTGTACCGATGCCGACGTCCCCGCTTGTAAATTCGACAATGTATCCGGTCATTGTCTGCATAGGCTGTGTGAAGTCAAGTGTGAAGTTCTTTGTGCTTCCGCTTGCAATAGCAACTATCATAGTTTCACCGATTGCTCTGGATATTGCTAAGACAAAAGAAGCAACTATTCCTGAAATTGCTGCCGGAATAACGACTTTTAAGGTTACTTCAAGTCTTGTAGAGCCAAGTGCCAAAGCTCCCTCACGCATTGAATCGGGCACGGCGCTCATAGCGTCCTCAGACAATGAAGTAACTAAAGGTATAATCATTACTCCCATTACCAAACCGGCGCTAAGAGCATTCTTTGGTTCCAAGCCCGGGATAACCTTCATCAACAACGGGGTTACAAAAGAATAGGCAAAAAAACCATAAACAATTGTTGGAATTCCAGCCAGCACTTCTATCATAGGTTTTAATATCCTTCTTCTGCTGGGTGATGAAAACTCGCTCAAATACATCGCAGCCGTTAACCCTATGGGAATTGCCACAACCATAGCTATTGCCGAAGTAACAAAGGTTCCCGCGATTAACGGTAAAAAACCGAAGGAAGGATTTTCTTTTAAAGGAGCCAGCTTAGTACTGAATATTTCCCTAAAGGGAACCTCCCTGAAAAAGTGAGATGCATCAACCAGCAAAGTTAATACAATTCCTATAGATGTCAGTATAGATACAGAAGCTATCAGCATTAAAATAATAGGTACAGCTTTTTCTGAATCTATAAATTTCAAACCGCCAATCCCTTTTATGTTTTGTTTTCTATTTATAAAATTACTCATCTAAACCCTCCATTCAAAACAAGCAAAAAACTCCAATCAGCATTACACAATTAACCAGCATAAGACGAGAAGAAATGACTCTCCTCGTCTTAAACATAAATATGATTTTTTATTTTATAGCATCCAACTGCTTTTGATATTCAGCATAAACAGAATCCGGTAATGGAGCAAATCCATTCTGACCTGCTAATCTCTTGCTGCCGTCAGCAGATACTACGTACTTTGCAAAATCCAATACTTGTGGATTTTCCTTAGCATGATTTACGTTCAAGTAAGTAAATACGGGACGAGTGAAGCCTGCATATGCAAGATCTTCTCCGATTGTTTCCAAGGATGGCTCAACCGGACCGTTGCCGAAGTCAACCTTTACTGCATCTATTTTATCCTTATTACTTACATAGTAGCCGAATCCGAAGAAATCTATAGCATTTTTGTACTTATACACTTATTAAAATATTTTTGTTTATTTTTGATGATAGTTTTGTTTTGTAAGATTTTCTTTGTTT
>JAQZBM010000161.1 GCA_029238945.1 Clostridia bacterium | reverse complement strand
CAATTTCCCCTAAGGTTTCTGTGAACTGCCTTCTTATTATTTCATCCTGACTCCTGTTTACAGAATGTTGTCCCATCATTTTATCTACGTATAGCCTATATCCTTTGTCTGAAGGAATTCTGCCGGCAGATGTGTGTGGCTGCTCGATATAGCCCATCTCCTCCAAATCCGCCATTTCATTCCTGATAGTTGCCGGGCTGGTACCTGTAAGATACTTTTTGGATATAGTTCTTGAGCCGACAGGTTCGGCAGTATTTATATAATCTTCAATTATAGCTTGCAATATCAGCCTTTTTCTATCTCCCAAATTCATATATTCACCGCCCTTTTTGTTAGCACTCATTGGTGTTGAGTGCTAATTCTGTCTATAAAATATCATTACTGATTATATTTGTCAATAGTTTTTGGAAAAAAATATGCTAATCCATGAACTCAATAAATACCGTATTCGACAAATCCATACCAAGGCTTGTAAGCCTAAGCTTACCGCTGTCCAAAGCAAGCAAGCCTTCCCTTGTAAGCTTTTGCAAAGCGCCTTTGTACAGCTCCTCAAAGTCTTCATCATACCTTCTGTTGAATTCTGCTATATCCAAGCCCCGGTTCAAGCGCAACGTGAGTATTATGGTCTCCCACATATCTTCCTTCTTATCAATGCTGATTTTCTCCTCTATGGGATAAGCTTCATTGTTTATTGCCTCTATATATGTATTCAGACTTTTAAAGTTGTTGAACCTTATATTATCAAGCTTTGAATGGCTGCCTGCCCCAACTCCCAGATACTCCCGGTTAAGCCAATAGATAAGGTTATGTCTGCATTCATAACCCGGCAGCGCGAAGTTAGAAATCTCGTATTGCAGAAAGCCCTTTCCCTCCAAAAGCTCAACTGCTTTGTGATACATTTCCCTATCCAGTTCATCCTCAGGCAGGTTCAGTTTATTTTCCTGATACAGCTTATAGAAGGGCGTTCCCTCTTCTACCTTCAAGCTGTAGCAGGATATGTGCTTTATAGGAAGACTGGCTGCATTCTCTACTGTTTCAAGCCACATTTCAAGACTTTGGTCCGGTAAAGCAAACATAAGGTCAAGGCTTATATTCTCAAAGCCTGCTTTTACCGCTTCCTGCAGATTCTCCATGAACTGCACGGTATCATGTATCCTCCCCAGCCTTTTCTGAAGCTCCGGCTGCCATGCCTGTAAGCCCATGCTCAGCCTGTTTATGCCCATGGCTCTGTATGCCCTCAGGCTCTCGCTGTTTACAGTTCCGGGGTTGCATTCCATGCTTATCTCAGCATTCTCTGCTATATACGGTCTCAACTCCTGCATAATAGCTTCTATATGCCTATAATGAATAAAGGTGGGGGTACCCCCACCAATATAAATTGTTTTGTATTTGAACTGATGCTCGTTGTTGTACATTCTGATTTCTTTTATCAATGCTTCAATATAGCTGTCTACCTGAGCATCGCTGCATACATAGGAGTTAAAATCGCAGTATAGGCATTTCTGCTTGCAGAAGGGGATATGAATGTATAATCCAATTTCCTTCATAATATACTCCTTATAAATTAGTCTCCCAGCTTCAGTACGGACATGAAGGCTTCTTGCGGAAGCTCCACGCTGCCTACCTGTCTCATACGCTTTTTACCTTCTTTTTGCTTCTCCAGAAGCTTTTTCTTACGGGTTATGTCACCGCCGTAGCATTTCGCCAGTACGTCTTTTCTCATTGCTCTTATGGTTTCTCTGGCAATGATTTTAGTTCCAACGGCTGCTTGAATAGGAATCTCAAACATTTGTCTCGGTATAACATCCTTAAGCTTTTCCGCCATTGTACGTCCTCTGGTGTAAGCTTTATCCTTGTGAACTATGAAGGACAGAGCATCAACTATCTCGCCATTCAGCAGAATATCCAGCTTAACCAGCTCGGACTCCTGGTAGCCCTTCAGCTCATAGTCAAAGGATGCATAGCCCTTTGTTCTTGATTTCAGTGCATCAAAGAAGTCATATATTATTTCATTCAGAGGCAGGTCATAGTGAAGCATGACTCTGGTTGCCTCCATGTACTCCATATTTATAAAGGTTCCTCTCCTGTTTTGGCAAAGCTCCATTATAGCGCCTACATACTCAGTAGGACTCATTATAGTAGCTTTGACTATGGGCTCCTCCATGCGTTCTATTTGCTGCAGCTCAGGCAGATTAGCAGGGTTTGACACCTCCACCTTTTCTCCGTCTGTCTTCATAACATGGTATATTACGCTTGGAGCTGTAGTAACCAGATTTAAGTCATATTCTCTTTCCAGTCTCTCCTGTATTATCTCCATGTGCAGCAGTCCCAGGAAGCCGCAACGGAAGCCAAAGCCCAGGGCAGCTGATGTCTCAGGCTCAAAGAGCAGTGCAGCGTCGTTTAACTGCAGCTTTTCCAAAGCATCTCTCAGGTTTTCATAATCAGCCCCATCTGCAGGATAGATACCGCAGTAAACCATGGGGGTAACCTTTCTATAGCCCGGCAATGCTTCTGCGCAAGGGTTCTCCGCATCAGTTATTGTATCCCCGACATGGACATCCTTAACGTTCTTTATGCTGCCTGAAACGTATCCTACATCCCCTGCCTTCAATCCATCATTTGGCATCATGCCCGGTCTGAAGGTTCCTACTTCTGTTACATCATACTGCACGCCGGCCTTCATCATTTTCATTTTCATTCCCGGCTTCAGTTCGCCGTCAATTACTCTGATAATCGCAATTACACCCTTGTAGCTGTCATAATAAGAGTCAAATATCAATGCCTTTAAAGGCTTATCCTCATCACCGACCGGTGCAGGTACATACTTTACGATGCCCTCCAGCACCTCATCTATACCTATACCCTCCTTAGCTGAGACCAAGGCTGCATTTGATGCATCCAAGCCGATAACATCTTCAACTTCCTTCTTTACAAAATCAGGGTCTGCGCTTGGTAAGTCTATTTTGTTTACCACCGGATACAGCTCAAGGTTGTTGTCCAATGCCAAATAAACATTTGCCAGAGTCTGCGCTTCAATACCCTGAGTGGCATCCACCACCAGTATTGCTCCTTCACAGGCAGCCAAGCTTCTGGACACCTCATAGGTGAAATCCACATGACCCGGTGTATCTATAAGGTTGAAAATATACTCGTTGCCGTCCTGTGCTGTATAGTTTAGTCTGACGGATTGAAGCTTTATTGTTATGCCTCTCTCCCTTTCCAAATCCATGTTGTCAAGTACTTGCTCTTCCATCTCTCTGGCAGATAGTACGCCTGTCTTCTCTATAAGTCTGTCCGCCAGAGTTGACTTGCCGTGGTCAATATGTGCAATTATGCAAAAATTCCTGATATATTTCTGTCTATTGCTCGCCATACAGGCTTTCCTCCTTCATTTCCCAAAGCTAAAATATCTTAAGTGCTTGTCAGCACTAGCATTCATAGCAATTAAGGCTTCTTTCAGATAACTCCTATAAATTATAGCATATATTATTTCTCGTTGAAATATCAATTATTTTATAATCTAATAAATGTTCAGGACATAAAATGCAAAAGCAGCACCGCAATTTGTCGATGCCGCTTTATAGTTTATTTAACGATCCCTGGGTAGCGGATGATTATAAATTCTATCTGTAAAATTTTCAGATTCCTTCGCAAACTTTGTAAACAGCTCCTGAGTTTTATCCGCCAGCCTGCTGACAAAGGCTTTGAGGCTGCTTATATCAATATAATGCTTAGTACCGGCCAAGTCCACACGCAGCATATCCTCCTCTGTCTCGCTTAATCTCAGGGCGTATCTGTCTTCGTTTTCCTTATTCAGCATCTTTTTGTTGGCAATGTCTGCTGCATAAATAGCACTGTAGGCAAACACTACGCAGAGCACTATAACAGCAGTTTTCTTAAGCTTTGTCCTGAATTGCACCTTTACTTCCTTATTAGCTTCACTTCTCTTTTGCATAAACGCACCTTACTCTTCCAGTTCCTTCATGACCTCTCCAAGCACGTTGCCCATCAGCTCTGCTGAATACTTTGCTTCAGCATCTGTGTTTAGCATACAGCCTACTTCAATCAGCAAGGAGTGATCCCTATAGTACTGGTTGTATTTTCCGTTCTTTGTAACAACCTTCAAGAATAATCCAGGATATAGTTTCTCCATTTTCTTCTCCACATATACTGCAAATTTCTTCAATTCAGTATAGTTTGGATTGTTCTGACCTATTACAAGCATTACTCTGGCTGCATCCTTACCGTTTATTTTAGTGGTATATTCCTGCTTCCTTGCCTTTGCATCCCCCTCGCCTTTTATGGCAAATGCATCCCGGTGCACATCTAGAACTACCTTTACGGAAGCATTTTTAGACAGCTGAGTCTTAATAGTTGTCAGTGAGTTGATATAGGAATCGGCGTAGGATACCTTATCGTGCCTTGTTTTATCATGTATCACATTATATTTGTATTTGCCCTCCAATATATCCGTCATTATGTTTCCAACCATCACAACATTCTGATTGTCGTTTGATGAGTGATAGTTGTTAGCATTAAATGGTGAGTAGCTTTCCATGGAATGGGTATGCAGCATCAGTATAGATGGTGCCTTCTTTTCTATTTCCAGTCTTGCAGGGTCGCCAAGGTTTTCAAGTTCTTGAGGTGACTCTCCTTCCACAGTTTCTCCACCACCGCCTGCTGTCTCCTCTGCCATATACTCATCTTCCTCGCTGAAGTAAATTGCTCCGTCTGGTGCATCCTTGAAATTAGTAATATCCGGCAGCTTATCTCCATCACCGCTCCATGAAACTTCAGAATTGTTCGGATCGTATTGACTGAAGGCAGTAAATACAAAGCTGAAATATGTCTTAGGATCCCTTATGTCAAAGTTCATGCCGTTTAGCAGATTACTTGAGATTGTCGATGCAAAACCGGGCAGTTCTTGTCCATATTTACTTTCATAGCTTGCCTTGGCAGCGGGTATTGTAGTATTTATTATGTTTATAAATACATTTCCCGAGTATCTGCTAATGTTTTCTGTGTCCTCTGAGTAGTCAAACACCTCCATGGCTGCTTCTGAATTCCCGTCCCAATACAGCCATTTGATAAGGAAAAAGCTTGCCGTAAGAAACAATATGGCAGCCGCTATTATAATCAAGTATCTTAAAATAGGTTGCTGCGTTCTCAATAAATACACCCCGCTTTTCTAGTCCTGTTAGTTTATAATACTGGCATCTGCTTTTGTTTACAGCAATACGTACTCTCTAACTTATATGCATATATACGGCTTTTATGACAAAAAAAGAGGCTTCCTATAAGCGTTCTAACGCCTTAGGCAGCCTTTTATAATGCATTTATTTAAAAAACCGGGCTGTCACATAGGCCAGCCCCTACAACTGTTTCTATCGTTATATCAGGCACGGGACGCTGAGGGCAGCGTCCCCTACAACCTGTCACCTGTCAATTTATATATCTTCCCAAATCTTTGGTATCTACGCCCGGGTGTATTGCCACATTCAAGCCGTCGGCGATTATAATGGATATGTCTTCTATCAGCCTGTCGATTTCTTTTGGAGTGACCATGAGGTGTCCGAAGAAGGGATAAAGTACTTCCTGTATCAGCTTATATTTGTCGTCTCTGTTCATGTTTTTCAGCATTTTATAAAATTCACTGTCTTTCTCAGAGCTCTCTATCATTGAATCCAATACCATATCTATAGTATCGTTTGTCATTGTAGCGGCATCTACAACGGTAGGAACTCCTATAGCTACCACCGGAATTCCCAGTGTTTCCTTGCTGAGCTGCTTTCTGTTATTGCCGACTCCTGAACCCGGATTTATACCTGTATCTGCAATTTGTATGGTTGTGCTTACACGTTCAAGCTTCCTTGAAGCCAAAGCATCAATAACTATAACCACATCCGGTCTTATACGGTCAACTATGCCGCGGATTATCTCACTGGTTTCTATACCTGTTATTCCAAGTACTCCAGGTGCCACTGCACAGACAGACCTTACACTCTCATCTATCTGGTCCGGCAGATATTCCTTGACATGTCTTGTTACAAGCAGATGGTCCACTACCTTCGGCCCCAGTGCATCCGGTGTGATATTCCAGTTCCCCAGACCTACAACAAGTATCACAGATTGATTATTGATTTTTATCAAAGCTCCCATTTCCTTGGCTAAGGCTCTTGTAACATCCTCCTGCAGGTCCTTGTCATTTTCTCTCAGCCTAGGCACCTCCAAGGTTATGTAATTGCCCTTTGCCTTGCCGATAATCCTGGCTCCAACATCCTCCTCCACCTTAACTCTTGTAATGGTTATATCCTGTTCCTTCTGTACATCAACTACTACACCGGGTATATCTCTTTTTTCTCCCTTGCCGTACAATTCTCTTGCTTCAATGGCTAAGTCAGTTCTGATATTTTTCACAGGCATTACCTCCCTTTGACTCTTTATTGAATTTCAAAAAAAGATTGATTATTTTGCCAGCTATAGCTAATAATATAATTGTGCTATT
>JAQZBM010000160.1 GCA_029238945.1 Clostridia bacterium | reverse complement strand
AAGCAGACAAAACATAACATTATTTAAACAATTGATGGGTATATAAATGCATTTTATGTACCCATTTTGTTATTTAGTGCAAAATCGGATATAGACTTCAATAGTTAATTTATAATGGTAGTGCAAGACTTAATTTTTAGGAGGTATTATATTATGGTATCATTTATCCTATCTATTGCTGCACTACTTCTTGGTTATTTTTTATACAGCAAAATCGTAGAGAAGGCATTTGGTGCAGATGACAGTATTAAGACTCCAGCTGTAAGATTGGAAGACGGAGTTGACTTCGTACCAATGCCGGCATGGAAAATTTTCTTAATTCAATTTCTAAACATAGCCGGTCTTGGACCAATATTTGGTGCAATTGCCGGTGCGTTATGGGGACCTGCTGCATTCCTATGGATTGTACTCGGTTCTATATTTGCAGGCGGTGTGCACGACTATTTCTCAGGAATGTTATCATTAAGACATGACGGTGCAAGTATTCCTGAAGTTGTCGGCAAGTATCTTGGACCCGGCTTTAAGAACTTCATGAGAGGCTTCTCTGTTATAGTTCTTGTTCTGGTTGGTGTAGTATTCATTACAGGACCAGCTAAGCTTTTGGCGGGACTTACTCCTGCACAGTTCAATACAGCATTCTGGGTTTATGTGATATTTGCATATTATGTATTAGCGACACTTTTACCAATAGACAAGCTTATCGGAAAGATTTATCCTCTATTTGGTATTGCTCTGTTAATAATGGCTGTGGGAGTATCAGGCGGAATAATCTTTGGAGGTTACCAAATACCTGAAATCACACTTGCAAACCTTCATCCTGGTAAGCTTCCAATCTGGCCTTTAATGTTTGTAACAATTGCATGCGGAGCAATTTCAGGCTTCCACTCAACCCAATCACCTATGATGGCTAGATGTGTTACATCCGAGAAGCAAGGAAGAACAATATTCTACGGAGCTATGATTGCTGAAGGTATAGTTGCATTAATTTGGGCAGCTGCAGCAATGGCTTTCTTCGGCAGCACAGGAGAATTAGCAGCTCAAATGAATGCAAACGGAGGACAAGGCTGGGTTGTAAGCATTATCTCAAATACCCTGCTTGGTAAAATTGGTGGAGCACTTGCTATACTAGGCGTTATCGCTTGTCCTGTAACTTCAGGTGATACTGCCTTCAGAAGCGCAAGACTTACAATCGCAGACTTCTTAAATTACAAGCAAGGACCTATAAAAAACAGACTTATACTAACTATACCGCTATTTGCAATCGGTTTTGTATTAACTAAAATAGATTTCAATATTGTTTGGAGATATTTTGCTTGGTCTAACCAAACATTAGCTATGATAGTACTCTGGGCAGCAGCTATGTATTTAGCATTGAGAAAGCAATTCCATTGGATAGCAACAGTACCTGCTACCTTTATGACAGCAGTATCCATAACTTATATACTTGTTGCTCCGGAAGGCTTTAAGCTCTCATCTGCAATAGCCTATCCTGCAGGTATTGCAGCTGCTGTCGGTTCACTTGCAGTATTCCTGATAGCTGCAAATAAAAAGCTTAAAAAAGCATAACTAAAAATCATCTTATATAACGCTAAAGTAAATCCCGTCAGGCTTTATATGCCGGCGGGATTCTTTCTTTCCAAATATAAGCTATAGTGTTTGCTTTATTGATTCAGGTTTGATTTCCATTACAGCTCTCGCCCAAGGAAATTTCTCTTTTATCCTATCAAACTCTTCTCCTTGCCCTTTGATTACCGCTGTTCCGCTTACCAAAAAACCAGTTCCCATATACATAAGACCTTGTACCTCTCTGCTGCCTAAGGTCATTAAAAGCTTGCTGTTTTGCTTCAGATTAGCTTCTGTCGTATTCATTCCTCCTACAGGCACTAAGATTTCTTCATCCTTGGAAACTTGAAGATAGCTGTTCCAAGTATTTACGACATGTGCACCTTCTGCTCCGTCTGTAACCAGCGCAACTACCCCTTCATGCTTCATTACTTCCAACATTGTCTCAGGAATCATCAAAAAACCTCCTCTATTGTTTATTGAGTAATCAACTTTATTATCTCTCGAATTTCTCATAAAATGCAGATATATACTTTAATATATCTGCGATGACTTTATAGCAAAAAAAATCCCCACTGACTGGTGACTTCAGTGGAGACCTCTTCAATGTTTTTTAACTGCCTAATTGTTCTGTAAGCTCAATAATCTGGTCAATTATGTTTCCGATATGCTCTATGGTATCCGAAAGCGGTTTATCTGTAGTAATATCTACCCCCGCCATCTTTGCAAGCTCCACAGGTGTTTTAGTTCCGCCTGCTTTCAGCACTTCTCTCCAGTCATTTATTGCAGGCTGTCCTTCCTTCAGTATTCTCTTGCTTACCTCAGTAGCTATTGTAAGACCTGCACTGTAGGTATAAGGATAAAGTCCCATATAGTAGTGAGGCTGCCTCATCCAAGTAAGCTCTGCCCCTTCATTTATCTTTACTGCGTCTCCCCAGAACTTCTCCAGCACTTCTCTCTTTATTTGATTGAGCTTAGCAGCCTGTACGCTGCCGCCTTCATCAATTATCCTATATACCTCTCTTTGATAAGCCGCTTCCAGAAGGTGAGTTACAAAGTTGTGATAATAGGTACGGCTTATGATGGAGGATAACACCCATCTCTTAAATCTCAGGTCATCATTGTTTTTCATAAGATAGTTTGCCATAAGCATCTCATTCATTGTAGAGGGTGATTCAATAAAATACATTGAAGGTCTTGTATCAAAAATATTTTGTTCCTTCTGGCATAGTGAGAAATGTCCTGCATGGCCTAATTCATGGGACAGCACAAATACCTCTCTCATTCTGTCAGTCCAGGATATCAGTATGAAGGGGTGGCTGCCGTATGGGCTGGAGCAGAATGCTCCTGTTGATTTACCTTTATTTTGTACAAAATCAATCCAGCGCTCATCATAAGCCCTGTTCAATGTTTCAATATAGTCCTCCCCAAGAACTGACAAAGCCCCTCTTATGTATTTCTTTGATTCTTCTACAGATATCTTAGGCTCATAATCCGGATCTACTGCCAGTTTTAGGTCTGCAAAGGTCATTTCTTCGATGCCGTGGATTTTCTGCAGCAGCTTTGCATACTTTCTCATATGAGGTGCCAGCTTCTCCATAATCAAGTCAATCTGTCTGTTGTAGAGCTCCCTATCCACCTTCTGCTCGAATAGCAGGCTGTCTATAACTGATTCAAAACCTCTTAAGCCTGCCAAGGTTTTCTCCAGCTGTACCTGTGTCTGGTAAGTTGCCGCAATAGTATGCTGGTACTCTCTAAGCTTCTCAGAGAATGCTTCAAAGGCTGCTCTTCTTATTTTTGTGTCATTTTCATATTCCCATTCATTCTCAAAGAGTACAAAGCTTAATGGATATTCCTTTCCGTCCGCCTTGAAGGTGCCGAAGTCCATGTCAGCCAGCTTAGCCCTGTTATAAATTATATATGGAGAATCCAAGGTTCCGGTTAGGGCAGACAATACTCTTTCAACCTCAGGATGAAGGGCATGCTTCTTTATTCTTCTTATATCCTCCAGATAGTGCCTGTTCTCTTTTGATTGTTGGATGGCTTGGTCGATAACTTTTTCATCTGCTTCTATAATCTCACTTCTTACAAAGCTGAGCCTGCTTTCCATTTCTGATACAATATTTGAAAGTCTCATGTTTCTGGCTTGATTCTCTGTATTTGTCTGATCTACTGCTACAGCAAGATGCGCATAGGTAGATGTAAGATTAATTATCTGCATTGTTTCCTTCAGCTTGTTCAAACAATCATTTATTATGCTTGGGGCGTTCAGTCTTCCTTTAAAGCTTTTCTCAATTTCCGAAGTCAACTCTCTAGCCTTTTTTACTGCCTCATTAAACTGCTCTTCGCTCTTATAGATTGACGATAGATCCCAAGTTAGAGCTTGATCCACGTCCTTTCTTTCCTTTAAAGCCTTTCCCATTCCAGTTCCCCCTCATTCTTTTAATATTTTTTGGTACAACCAAATATTACAAGTAGTATATTCATATTTCTTCTACATAATACCGTCGCATTCCTCTTAAAAATCAAAATATAATGACCTATACATTTCATGCTGAACAATTTACATAGTTCAGATAACACGAAATACATAGGTCATTATGGATAACTTAATTTTTAGTCTTTTATAGGAGCCTTGTATATCAACAAATAACATAAAGCAACCAGTAATGCAGCTCCAATAAGCGTGTTCAATGCTGCTATATACGGATTTAAACTGTTCAAACTAAATGCCCAAGTAAAGAATTTAGTTATTCCAATTCTCACAATACCCATTTTATAATCATTTATAAGGTTTATCAGTATCATTAATACTACCGGCGAGATTGAAACGACTACCTTCATCAGTTTATTGCATCTGTAATACAGCATAGTGATAAAAAAGCCTAAAAATGCAAATAAAGTAAGAGATGCGAAGGACCATATTACATCACCAAAGAAGAAGTCACTATTATATATTTGTTTAAAGAAGCCCTCATAAGGTATAATTGTCGACAATATGACAGTTATCACAGAATCTATTACTGCCATTAAAGCTGAAACAATTGTCAGGGTAACAACACTGCCTGCCATAAACCGCTTCCTTGAAACATTATTTGCCTGCATGAATTTAAAATTTGTCTTGAAGCTGTTCAACCCTGCGATAAACAAAAATATCAGAGATGCAGAGCCTAACCCACCTATAGTTACATTTCCAGTTGTTCGATTTACTAGTCTTATTGCCATAACCACAAATACTACAGTCAAAGTCAGCATTATTCCGTAATAAATGGCTAAGGACTTTTTAAAATCAGAAATAAGATATTTTGAAACCTTCCATGTATTATTCACAATAATCCCCTCCTAAGAATTTGTTAAGCTTATGAACAGCTTTTGTAGTTCAACCATGGAAAACTCCAAATTCAGCTCATTTGCTAAAGCTTCATCCTTATGTCTGGCTTCTTCTAAAACTACAACTGACTTGAACTTACCCATAACTTGTTCTCCCGTGAATTTCCTATCTTCAATATACTTATCAACCTTCGAAGCTTCTCCCGATACAGTATAGGCTGCTGCAAGAAGCTGCTCCGCAGGCTCCTTTTTCACAAGTCTTCCATTATCGATAATAATTACTTCTTCCAGCAGCTCTGCCACTTCCTCAATAAGATGTGTTGAGATAATGATGGTTTTCGGCTTTTCGCTGTAGTTTGTTATTATCTCTTTATATAACTGTTCCCTATGATTGGCATCCAGTCCCAAAACAGGCTCATCGAGCAAAATGATTTCCGCATTTGAAGCCAATGCAACTATCACCTTAAAGATGGAGGAGTACCCTGTTGACAAACTTTTAATCCTTTTATTGGTAGGCAGACCAAAGCTGTCCGCCAGTTTGCCGGCGTACTCTATATCAAAGGACGGGTAGTATTCCCTGGTCCATTTAAAAACCTCTTTAACCCTAAGGGTCTCCGGATACAAGTTCCTCTCCATCATATAAAATACTTTTCCCAGCGCCTTATCATTTTCAAACACTGTTTCCCCGTCAATGGTGATATCCCCGCTTGTCGGAAACAGCTTGTTTGTCAAAAGGTTCAGCAATGTTGTTTTTCCCGCTCCATTCCTGCCCAAAAGTCCGTAAATCTTATTTGGTTCTATGGTAAAGCTTATATTGTCGAGAGCCCTTGTCTTGCCATAGTCTTTAGTTATGTCTTTTATCTCAATCAAGCTCATCTCTCATTGCCCCTTTCTATCATCTTAATTATCTCATCCTTTGATATACCAAGCTTTGATGCTTCCTCAAGCAAGGAAAGTATAAAGCCCTCAAAAAACCCTTCTTTTCGCTTGTTTAAAATCTTTTCTTTTGCGCCGGAGCTTACAAACATACCTACACCTCTTTTTTTATATAGAATGCCTTCGTCTACAAGCAGATTAATTCCCTTACCTGCCGTGGCGGGGTTAATTTTGAAGTTAACTGATATCTCTGTTGTTGAAACAATTTGTGTTTCTTCATCAAATATGCCCCTTAATATGTCATCTTCAATAGCTTCAGCCAATTGAAGATATATTGGCTTTTCACTGTTAAAATCCAGCAGCATATATTTACACCTCCTCTACTTAGTCGGTTAATTACTTATGTAATTAACTATATAACATGTGGTATATAATGTCAATACCCCTTGTAATTTTTATTAAAAAAGCAGCCTATGGAAATTTTAAAATCTCCATAGGCTGCACTATTCAGCTGACTATTGTTGAAAATACTTTACAACAGCTTCAGAAATAGTTTTGGCAAGCTTCAACTGTTCCTCACTGCTTATCAGCCATTCAAACTCCTCCGGGTTAGGAACGAATCCGCTTTCAATCAGTACTGACGGTGCCCATGTGCCGCGGATAGACAGTTCCTCTCTATAGAAGGCAGAGAATCCGTCAACCTTTGAAATATCAACATTATCGTTCATGCTGTTTGCATGAACTGATATGAACAAATCAGGCTTCACATTTCTGGATGCTGTGAGACGCTCATCAAGAGAAACAGCCACATCTGTTGTTCTTGTCATTAATACTGTTGCTCCAAGGCTCTCCAGCTCTGCTTTCAGTTTAGTCGACATATTAAAGTTTATTGCCTTCTCCAGATAACGCCAACCCCAAGGTCCTGTTGCCCCTGGATCGCTGCCGCCGTGTCCCGGGTCAAGCATTATTGTTATTCCTGTCAGCGGCTTCTCACCATTTGCAGCCTTAACAGGTCTCTTGACATGCAGTACTATTCCTGTTGATGTTAGCTCTACATAATACCCCTCTATGCGCTGGTTATCCTTAAGAGTCAGGGTATACTGAGTTTTACCGTCGCCCTTATCCGCCTTGACAGCAGAGAAAAGTGAATTCTGCGGCAATACCGGCAAAATGCTTGTTGAAGCTATAGAGATATTTAGCTTAAGCATCTTACCGTCAAAGGATGCTATAGCTGCAGCCGGAGATGATATATCAAATTTTAAGCTATCCCACTTTTCTCCAACTATATAGCTTGCACTCTTAACCACAGGTTGAATTGGCGCTTTCTCCTCATAGACCATAACATCACTTTTTGATATCCACTGTCCCGAGGATAAGCGAATAAAGCTTCCTGTCATACCTGTTACATAGTCCACCATCCCTCTATACAGCTCATAGCTTGCTCCGTTTGAGGTATTAGTTGTTTGATATGTATATGCTACTGCCTTTTCAATCCTTGCATAGAAGGGCGAATTCTTCATAATCGCACCCACCTTGGCAGGTGCCTTGGCAGACTTGGTAATTCCTTTATATTCCATAGTATAGACCGGTTCTCCCAGGTCTACATTGCGAGGTGTCCCCTGAAAGGACGGGATAGTATAATCATATTTATATGTATCGGCATAAAGCTCTTTTGTATTTGTTACCGCTCCTGAAGGCTTCATCTCATAGCTTTGGCCTCCAATCTTCACTGTTACTCTTGAACCGGCAGGTGCCTTGCAGCTGAGAGTTATTACTTCTCCCGGTGTACGGTATAACTGGGATTGAGGGAAGGTAGAGCTTGCGATTATGTCTGCCTCCTTCA
>JAQZBM010000159.1 GCA_029238945.1 Clostridia bacterium | reverse complement strand
ATTATAGTCAACGCAAGAAAACTTATGATAAAAATACGCTTCTTCATAATAAAGATGCCGGACCGGATATTTCCAGCCCGGCAATCCTCCTGATTATTTTATTATGCCTTTTTCCCTGTAATACTTTTCTGCTCCCGGGTGGAAAGGAACTGATATACCCTTTACTGCCTCTTCAATGTTAAGCTCTTTTCCCTTAGCGTGAGCAGTTGCTAATTCAGGTTGATTTTCAAACAATGCCTTTGTTATGTTGTATACAACTTCATCAGGCACTTCAGCACCAACTACCAAAGTTGCCTTAGCTGCTACAGTCTTTACTTCTGCATTTTGACCCTTATAGGTTCCTGCTGGGATAGTAAACGCTGTGAAGAAAGGATACTTTGTAGTCAAGGTTTTTATCATATCATCTGACATTGATACGAAGTTCAAGCTGCTTGTAGTAGCTGTATCTTGTATCGCAGCATTTGGTATACCTGACATGAATAAGAAACCGTCTATGTGCTTATCTTTCAATGAATCTGCTGATTCTGAGAATGACAGATAGTTAGCTGAAAAATCATTGTAAGTCATTCCAACAGAATCTAATATTTGTCTTGCATTTGCTTCAACGCCGCTTCCAGGAGCACCAACTGAGAATTTCTTTCCCTTTATGTCCTGAATACTTGCGATTCCGCTGTCTGCAGTTGAAACAATTTGGATAACCTCAGGATAGAGTGTAGCAATAACTCTTACATTTTCAATCTTGCCATCCTTGAAAGCTTCTGTGCCGTTATAGGCATAGTCTGTCAAGTCGTTTTGAACTATAGCAAGTTCTGCTTCCTTCTTACCTATAAGCTTTAGGTTCTCAACAGAAGCGCCTGTTGCTTGAGCTGTTACGTTCATGTTCTCAATTTTCGAATTGAATATTTGTGCCATTGCACCGCCGAATGGATAGTAAGTGCCTGATGTTCCGCCGGTTGCTAATATTAGATTTGTCTTTTGCGGAGCACAGCCTGTAAATGCTACAGATAATAAGAGCACTGCTGCCAAGGCTAGTACTATGTACTTTTTCATGAAATCCCCTCCCAATATTTGATACTATAATTTTAAGATTACTGTAACAAATAGTAACAGGAAGAAACGCAATTATTCATCACACTAGGATAAATTTTAAGAAAATTGCAGCTTTCAACTACTGATTATGCATCTTGCTCTATCATAACCAGGACTCTTTTAATAAATGATTTTATGTTAACCTTGCCATTGTATTTTGCTTTGCCTCTCATATAGTCCATTTCCATCTTTATATCGGTATAGTCAAAAAGAGAAGAGCTGTAAAGGGAGAACTTTTCATTTCCGAAATCCTCTATTCCCATGGCAGCGATATTTTTCATCGCCTTGCTCACCGTTCTTCTCATCCTCATTTCAATTGCTTTAAAATCACTGGTATAGCCCTTACCCTCTTCAGCATACTTATTGTGCAGCAACTTAAGAAGGTCACTGAGCTGTATTTCCTCTAGTCTTTCATCCAATTCCCGGTTTTCATGCAGCATGTTGCATATGTTGATAATATCCCGGCTGCCCAAATCGCCCAATATTCCCAGGTCAGCCATTATCTGATTCAGCACTCTTCTTGCATTGCCTGTCTTCCTTGCTATACTGCCTGTATTGCCTCTTCCCATATTAATTACGGTTGTTTCAATAGCTTCAAAGGTCTTTTTCAGTGCAACGTACTCCTTGACCCTCTTAATTACATTTACCACTTCTATCACGTTTATGGGTTTGTTGATGTAGAACTCTACACCAAGCTCGTATGCCTTAGCTACAATGTCCTTATCACTGACCTGAGACAGCATTATGAACATGCTCTTTATATTCAACGATTTGATTTTCCTGATGATTGAAATTCCATCCTGCTGAGGCAGAAGTAAATCAATCATAACAATATCAGGCTTATGTCTTAGTATGATTTCTTCCCCCAGGGCCCCATTATCCGCTTCCCCTAGTACATCGCCAAGACTATACTGCTCAATTATTCTTGTCAGAACACTTCTAACAGTCATATCATCGTCAATTACAACAAAACTAGACATCGTCATCCTCCTCACAAACTAAAATATCCATGGGAAGCTCCAGTCTAAACTCCGTCATACCTTCGGCAGCGTTGTTCAGATATACCTTCCCCCTCAAGTGTTCAGTAAGAAGCTTTATATGTGTCAAGCCGAGTCCTGTAGATACTTGTCCAGTTTCCGGATTGAATTTTGTAGTGAAGCCCGGCTCAAAAACAAGCTCTTCTTCTTTTTCTTTAATCCCCTTTCCATTATCCTGTATACTGAAAACAATCATATCATCCTCTTGAAAGCATCGGACCTTTACATATGAATCACTGGCATAACATGCTTCAACAGAATTCTGTATCAGATTATTAAGTATAGACATAATTATGAAATATTCGCTGGTCCTAAAGTCTTTTGCAAGTTCAAAGCTTATTTCAATATCCTTGTTTATCACGTCAAGATATCTGGTGAATATATCACCTATAGTCTCAAATATCTCTTTTATCCACATGGTTTTATAGCCGTCATCTGCCGGCATCAGCTTCTCCATGCTCATTACAATTCTGTTATAATCCTTCTTTATCTCATGTATATCTATAGATAAATTCAGAGAATCCGCCATCAGATTTTCCGGCACAGCCTTAGTCATTGGTCCGCATTCCTTCAATGCATTGTATATTGAGTAACTTTTTGCCATGGCACCCTCGATATCCTGCATTGATTTTTTTAGGAAGAAGACCTCAGATTTCAGCTTGGCGGTAAGAAGAAGCAGCTCCTTATATCTTTTCTGATGCTCCTCCTTTGTAATAAGCAGGCTGTAGTATTTTATAATCCAGAACAAAGCCAGAACAAGACTGCTTCTGATCACTGCAGCCAGCATAATTGTTGAGAATATCTCGTCAAATACCTTGCTGGTTATTTGATTACGAAGCATAAGCTCAACAAAATTGGACGCAATATCTGCTGCAGTCAATGTAACAATGAAATAAATAGGCTTTCCGAACAGCTTCCTAAAGCTTGTCCGGTCGATAATAATTCCGTATGAGATGTAGTACATTAGTGCAGGTATGTGTTTTAGCGTAGCAGCATCAAAATCTACTGCATTGGCAAAAACATCTATGCCGACTCTTACTATAAGAACTGAGATTCCTGTTATTAATGATGTTGTTACTATAGGGATTGAATGAAAGTATAAAAGCAAGAAGGTAAAGATTATGACCCCTATAGTGATTCTAAAATCTGTGCCAAAGGGATAGAAGTTCACCTGTCCCGTAAAGGCAGTGAACAAACCAACCAGCAGCATTTCTTTCAGTCTATTCTTCATAGAAACAGCTCCAATATCTATATATTTCTCTCTATTGTTACTGTAAAAACCATTCTCACATGGTAATTATATCATATTAAACAAAAAAAATATGCTGTATCAATTTAAATGAGACAGCATATTTTATGTTAATTAATTCTCAATAAATTTCATCAAAAGCTTAAGATTTACGTCCCTTAAGCCTGATACTACCAGCTCGCAGTTAGATAACTCTTCCTTCCTGCCTATGCCTACAGGAATCATACCCGCTGCTTTGATAGCTTCTATGCCCGCAAAGGCATCCTCTATGCCTATACAGTTATGGGGCGGCACCTTAAGCAGTTCAGCTGCAGCAAGAAATATATCCGGCGCCGGCTTTCCACGCTTAATCTCGTTAGGGTCCGCAACAGCATCGAAAAAACCTTCTATACCCATTGCGTTAAGCAAAAATGGTGCGTTCTTCGAAACTGAAGCCAAAGCAATCTTTATGTTATTCTCCCGCAAAGAAACCAACAAGTCTAGGGCTCCTTCGGACAGGTTTTCTTTTGTAAATTTCTTAATCATGGACTTATATATGTTATTCTTAAAATTAGTCAGCTCCACTTTTTCTGACTCTGTAAACCGGTCCGTCATACCTGCCGCTTCAAGAATTATTTCTAAGGATTCCATCCTGGATATGCCCTTCAATCGCTCATTCATTTCATCGGGCAGCATGAAGCTTAAGCCTTCAGCAAGCTGCTTCCATGCCAGGAAATGCTGGCGGCTGGTTTCTGTCAGGACCCCATCCAAATCAAATATAACAGCTTCAAGTCTTCTCATTACTGTTTCCTTTCTATTGTCACGGTATCTTCTATCAGGTATTCATAGTCATAGACCTTTACTTTCACAGGACCTCCTTGCAGGAGCTTAATGCTTACCTGTTCCTGCACTGCAACCTCCAGCCAGGAGCCTCTGTAATGCACTTTAATGCCATACCCATCCATTCCCTTAGGAACTATAGGTGACAAGGAAATCCCTGCTTCCTTAACTCTGAAGCCTGCAAATCCGTATATGACTCCCAGACAGCTGCCTGCAAGGTTTGCCATATGAAGCCCGTCCTTGGTGTTCCCATGTGTGTCGCCTAAATCTAACTGAAGGGACTCCATGAAAAAATCCTTGGCTTTATCAATGTAACCGTATCGGCATGCCATGATGCCGTATATACATGATGAAAGGGAAGAGTCATGAGTGGTTATTTTTTCATAATAGTCAAAGGATTTTTTCATTGCCTCAGGCTCGGCATAATCCTCCAGCAGGAAATGTGCCAATACCGTATCAGCTTGCTTGAGAACCTGATATCTGTATATCGTCAAGGGGTGAAAATGCAGAAGCAGCGGATACTGGTTCTCTTTCGTCCCTTCAAAATCCCATACAGCCTTCTTTAAGAAGCTGTCATCCTGTGCATATATTCCCAGCTCCTCATCATAGGGCAAATACATAAACTCAGAGGCATGCCTCATCTCGTCAATCTCTTTTTCAGTCAGACTTATTCTGCTGCAAAGCTTTTTGAATCTTGCATTATCATAGCTCATAAGTTCATCATAAAGCTTGCCCGCCCAATACATATGGTACTTCGCCATAGCATTGGTGTAATAGTTGTTATTAACTATAGCAGTATATTCATCTGGACCGGTAACATCATCTATGTGATAGGCACCTTTATGCCAATGCCCTATCTCCAGCCATATTCTTGCTGTCTCGAAAATCACCTCTGCTCCCGCTTCAAGCATGAAGTCATTGTCCCTATGATACAGATGATATTGTATGAAGCCATAGGCTATATCTGCATTTATATGATATTGAGCTGTCCCTGCCGGAAAATATGACGAGCATTCTATGCCGGATATTGTACGCCAGGGATATGCCGCTCCCCTGCTATGTCCAAGCTCTTTTGCCCTATTTCTCGCTTGCGGCAGTATATGCCGGCGGTACAGCAGAAGCTTTTGCGCAAGCTTAGGCTGAGTCAGCTGCAGAAGAGGCAGCACATATATTTCGGTATCCCAGAAATAGTGCCCTTCATAGCCCTCCCCGCTTAATCCCTTAGCAGAAATATTTGAGTGAACGTCCTTTCCTACGGACTGCAGCAATTGAAACAATTGGAATCGTATCGCCTTCTGTATGCCTTCGTTTCCGAAAATCTCTATGTCCGAGCTTGACCAAAATTGCCTCAGATACATCTCCTGCTCCTTCATTATCTGGTTGAAGGAGATGCCCTGATATTTACTCTGAAGCTCCAAAGCGCTGATATAAATCGATTCCGCTCTGATGCCGTCCATGAAGATGCAGTTTTTCTGCACTGACAAAAGGTTGTTACCCTTTATGCTCGTAGCGATGCGCTGTTCCTCTATAACATGCTCTATTTTACAGCCGCCGTCCTTACATTCTCCCATATAATCTACAACAGTCAGCAAAGGTATCTTGGATGCAATAGTCTCCATCTCGCAGAATGCCTTGTTATCCTGCACATAGAGTTTTTTCAGCATCAGCAGCTTTTCATTCCCCGCTGCAACTCTAGGGTCATCGCTGTCAGAGTGGTTGCTGACCTCAGAGTCAATATAGGAGATAATCTCAATTTCACCTTTGTACTCCACATCTATAGAGTAGCACAGAAGATTCTGAGCAGTAAAGGAGGCCAGCCGTCTGAAGCTTACCTTCGCTTCCCTGCCGCTGTCCGTAGTATATATATATCCCCGTTCAGACACGCCCTTCTTAAAATCCAGCACCCTGTAGTAATCCTTGAGCCTTGAAGCTTCAAACACTAATTGCTCTCCGTCCAGAAAAATAAGGGAAGTCTGAGTGTCCATAATCCTCGGCTGCTTGTCCTGTACAGTTGGAAACCCATATGCTTTTTCCCCATAAAGTATTGGAACGATATCATAGTAGCCGTTTATATAGCTTCCTCTTATAGTATCTTTAATTCCGGATGTTGCTTCATCCAAGCAGCCGCGGACACCGATGTATCCGTTTCCTATACTGAATAGACTTTCTTCCAACAAAAGACCTTTTGCGCTTAAATCATTACTCTTTAATTGCCACATATTTTTACTCCTTCACTGCACCCGACGTTAAGCCTGATATTATCTGCTTTTGGAAAAGTATTACGACGATAAGTGTAGGTATTGTCACTACCACTGTAGCTGCAGTTACTTGTCC
>JAQZBM010000158.1 GCA_029238945.1 Clostridia bacterium | reverse complement strand
GATAAGTATATTTTTGCCGTATTGCCCTGTTTCTTCACTTGATAATAAGTACCGGGTGCTATATCCAAAACTACCCTGGCTGTACTTGTATCGTACTGTCCAATCCTTATGCCCTTCAAAAGTGCTGAAGAAGCTGAGATTTCCTGCAGCAGATTATCAAACACTGCTCTATTTATATCCAATACAACACGTTCCGGATTTTCCAGTTTCATGTCAGTAGCATCAAGTGCAGTTGAACCTTTGACTGTTACTACATCCAAATCTCCCTCTTTGCCAAAGGTCACAGGACTTATAATGTTTGCATATATGATAGATATTGTTTTCTTATCCTCAGATTGTACAATCTTGTAAGACTTTTGAGTTTTCATATCCACTACGATTCTGACTGCTTCAGCTGCGAGTTTTCCAGTTCTAACTCTGTCTAAACCGTCATTGCCTATTTCAACGGTTTCAGCCTTTAGATTCAGTACAGCCTTAGACATATCTATTACTAGTCTGTCAGGCTTAGTCAAAGTAAAATTATTAAAGGCTGTTATTGGTCTGTCAGCTGTAATGTTTATTTGAGAAAAACCACTGTTATCATCGTAGGTTATGTTTGAAATATTAACCAAATCAGGCCTTGCCTCCGGTTTACTTGGGGCTTCAGGTCTGTTGATTGTAACGCTGTTGCTTTTTGAGTCATAAGCAACTATGTATCCGAAGCTCTTACTAATCATACTAAGAGGTGCATATAGTCTGCCGCCGTAAAGATAAGGAGTACCGTCCAGCTTAACGGTCTGCTTATTTACGGTAGCGGCAGCTTTACCTGCTACTACAGCTACTTTTGATGCACCCTTTTCCATTGTCATAGTTGATGTTTTCGAACTCCATGTAACCTTGTATCCTAACCCCTCACCTACCAACCTCAGAGGTATATAGACCACGTTATTCTTTGTTAATGCCTTTTCCTGATTGTTCACCTTTTTCCCCAAAACCATTATCGCATTTGAAGCTGCCGGTTTTGTAGTTGATGGTGGCGTAGTTGACGGTGGTGTAGTTGATGGTGGCGGGGTACTCTCAGGAGTATTGGTTGTACCGGGCTTGCTTATTATAACCATGTTATTATTCGAATCGAACTTAACATCATACTTAAAGTTAGCCTGTACAAAAGACATTGGTACATATAGACTTTCATTGCTTAGTACAGGAGCTATTTCCATCTTAACTGAAGAGCCGTTTACTCTTGCATAGGGATAGCCTACGGTAACCGTTATGTTGCTAGCCTTTGACATCAGGTCCATAGTTTTGATTTTCTCACTATAGACAACTTGATATCCCAAGGCTTGTCCAACCGCTCTTAAAGGCAAAAACACTTTATCCTGGTACAGGATAGGTGCAGGTGTAACCTTTTTGCCTAATATCTGAATTGATAATGGAGGTTTTGCTGTGCTGTAGCTAGCTGCTGCTAATGTGTCTGCAAACATAGTCATTATCAAACAGAACACGGTTATGAATACTAGTGCTTTTTTCATTTAATTCCTCCTTTTTCGCATTTTACTAAATACATTCGACCAATACTGGCAAATACCTTCATATTTTTGTTATATATGTTTGACGTTTATGTTACAATTTTGTTTCAAGCATATCCATAATGTTTGCTAAATTACATAAGTACAAAATTTTTCACAGTATACCAGGTGATTCCACCACAAAAAAAGACAAGCAGATTTCTCCACTTGCCTTTGATAAAAAATGATTTATCAGATCCTTCGATACTCTCAGGATGACGCACTTATAGACTAGCTGGCATGGAAACCAGCCCCTGCATCCCTGTCACCTGTTACCTGTTACCTGTTACCTGACACCTGACACCTGTTACCTGTTACCTGTTGTATCTATGCCTTAAAGAGTTCATCAGCCCCCGGAGGTTGAAGTTCTTTTTTTGCTCCCTGCTCAATCACGTATCTGTCTTCAGCTGTGATTTTTCCGATAATCTCAGCCTGAACCCCTATAGCCTTTAGCTTTTCTATTAATCCTCTTCCATCCTTGCATGTAATTACCATGCTTCCGCTGGATATTAATCTATATGGATTTATTCCGTAGTGCTCACATATCTTTTTCGTCTCTTGGAGTATTGGTATTTTGTCTATGAGAACTTCTATGCCTGTACCGGAGCTTTCCGCTACCTCCCACACTGCGCCAAGTATGCCTCCTTCGGTAACGTCATGCATGCTGTTGGCTCCGTGTTCTCCTGCCAATACTCCTTCAGCTACGACGGATATTTGCTCCGACAAGCTTTGTGCGCGCTTCAGCTCCTCCGGAGACAGCAATGACTTTAGTTCATCTTCTCTATCACCGGCAAGTATGGCTGTCCCCTCTAAGCCTGCCCATTTAGTCATTACGACATCGTCTCCGACTTGCGCTCCTGCGGTTTTTACCAGCTTATGCTTAAGTACCTTTCCTATTGCTGTAGTAGATACAATAACTTTATTCACTGCCGAGGTTATCTCAGTATGTCCGCCTGCAATCTCAACGCCAAGGGCAGCAGCAGCTTCTCCTGCCTCCTTCATAATTGTACCTATTTCTTCCTTGGTGGTACCCGTTGGTGCCATAATAGTCATCAGAAGAGCTATTGGCTTTACTCCGCTGGAGGCTACATCATTACAGGAAATGTGTACGGCAAGAGCTCCTATGCCCTTATCCGCACCTGTTATAGGATCCGTGGAAAGTACACAGGCATAGTCGCCATATTCTATTGCGGTGCAGTCCTCACCTATTTCAGGTCTTAAAATGACATCCTCATTTCTAACCTTAATATTATCAAAAACTAATTCCCTAAGTAATTCAGAAGGAAGCTTACCTTCTTGCATTTGCATTCATCCTTTCCATCCAAACTGTCAGTAAATATATTATAGCACATAAGATCTTACCTTGATATAATGCAGCAAATAAGTGCAAAACAATAATAATGTGCGTTTAACTGTCATATATATTAATAGTCTGCTTATATAAATTGTACTAATTCTTATAGACAGCGGAGTACAATTATTTAGCACAAAATGTATAGAGCGGCTATTTTATTAGATGGTGGTGTATATTTTGAGTAATGATGTAAAGGAAATACTTACTAAGCTGGATATGATGTCCTATCTTAACATAATGTCATTCTCGGTACTGTCAGGCAGCGGTATAAGCGTTTCTCCAAGTCTTCATGATTTGGATATTATTGAGGAGCTTTGCAGATATATGCCTCCAAATCAGAGGCCTTATAACATCAGCTTTATGAGCGGCTTATTCAAACGAAGCATGCCTGTAAATTCCAGAGAAACCGATAATCCCTATAACTTTGAAGGATATCAATGGCTGGATAAGAGGCAGAAGAAGGTTATCAATGTTGAAGTGCAGGCCTGCTCTATATCGAGCTGCTGCAGCATAATAGAGAAACTTATTACTTACAGGATAGATGTGGAAAATCCTCAATTCATTGCATTTTTACTTTTCAAAACAGCATTGTATCAAGCTAGGTTTATAAAGGAACACCTTAGAGTAGGAGATATATATTATTCAGGAGAGGCTGTCGCTGCGGGTGACCAAAGGAAGCCTGACATACAAGTCTCAGCCGATGAGCCTGATATAATGTCTCAACTTGCCGTTATGAGAGCTTTTACAGATCTAAAGCGTATCAGCTCCTACAACATTTCTTTCATGACAATTGATGCTGCAGAATTTGATGAAGACTTGGAACTGCTCCCTCATTTCTGCAAGAACATTATTGAGCATCTGCCGGATATTAAATCCAGAGAGCTAATCAATATCGGTCTTTGCATAGCTAACATTTATGTCAACACTGTTTCTCCAAACAAAACTATCTATACAGCTCTGAGTAAAATCGGCTCAGAGCTTCTAAAGCGTATAAATGAAAACGGAATGATTGCCAGGACTATCTCAGATGTTGAAGAAAGCTCCCTTCGAACATCATTTAACTGTCTAAACCTGCTTTCAGAGCTTTATTATATGTTTAGCAATAAGGATTATCTGCAAGCCTGCATGAAGATATACAGCAAACTTGATGAAGCTTGGGATAAGGACCACTGCATATTCAAGCTTAAGGATAGAAGCAAACAAACCTACACAATAAAGGATGTTTCTGCGATTATCTCAGCTTTATTATCTTTCTGCTGCGTTGCACCGAATCCCAAGCTTTCGGATAGTATTACAGCTCGAATAAAGGGCTTTTATGATACAGCATTTGCAAAATCTCCGATATTTGTGGGGCAGAACCGTCCTATTCTCCAGCAGAGCTTATTGAAGCTTGATAACTCCATAGAAGTTGAAAAGGAAGCCGCACCGGTTTTCAATAAGTCCTTTGACTATAAAATCAGCAAGGGCAAATACTATAGCGAGGCTGATATATTCAGAGCCGATTATGTTCTGCCTGCTTGCTGTCTGCTTTTGAACAATATCAGCAATTACTGTATATAAGGTCGTTCTTTTTGAAAAAATCCCTCCATGCCTTTACCTCCATATACTTATGGTCAGAAACTATATATAATATTTCTATATCTTCAGGCGGGATATCGTGCAGTACCAAAAGCTCTGCATCATATCCCCTTTTTTTATCTCTTCGCTCAGTCAGATTTTGGCTGAAGCTGCAGGAGCTAGTCCAATAATCCTGCGCAATCCTTTTACCGTTTCTTTTTATAAATCCTGATGCATCTTCAAAGTCCTTGATGTTTTTTAATATTAAAGGCTCATATAAGAAATTAGCTATGTTTTCGTTGCATACCCAGCATCGGCTCTCGTCAATTTTTATACCCAGAATGGCACTGTGGGAATGCCAGAGATGTCTGCTCTTAAAGTTCAAGCTGCCAAATATCGCTTTTGATCTGATTACCCAATCAGGGATATTTGCCGGTTTATTTTTATCTATAAAGCTATGAAAGTCAAAGTACTTATTTTTATAGGTATTTTTATCATCAAATCTTATGCCGTTATCCATGGTTTTTTTTAAATCCGTTAGTGTTACTACATGATATATGCGCTTAGTTTCTGTATAGTCCTTAAAAATAATTGGAATCACCTCCCAAGCATATCAATACATTAGTTTTATGTTTTCTGTACAAAATATATACGGAGGTGTATTTTTCTGATATTGATTAACTGTACAGAGAATTGTATATATCAAGATAACGGAATGTGCACTCTTAGCAATGTTTCCTCCTTATCAAATACAACCAACAGAGGCTGTGAATTTTACACAGAAAAACCCACCAAAACAAAACGGGATAATGAGCTTTAACTCACTATCCCGTTCGACATCAAACTATTTCCTCGGAAATATTGCGACGAATTACAGCAAATATGCAGCATACAACATATTTGTTATCTGTATGTCAATTATTGCGAATATTATATATTCCAATACTATATTCATTTCAGGATTGTGCTTCTTCAGAAGCTTCTGTATAGCCAGTGACAATAGAGCGATTCCTACAGCATAGAAGTAGTAAGCTCCGCTAAAGCTCATTATTGGCGGCAGCTGCGATATCGAAAGCGGCGTATAGTATGTTCCGAAGGCAATCAGCTTTATCACTATATAAATTATAATCCCTATTACAAAGGTTAGTCTTGGTCTTTCCTTAAGGTTTTTAATCTCAAAGAATTCTATCATTAGAAACCAAAGGATTGCAGGGAAATATACCAGAAACTTGACTATCGACAGCAGCAGCGTTCCTACATACGCTGGCAAAGTATTCATTAGGGCTGTAAGGTAGTCATCCTTCGTAGCCTTTGCTGCATTTTCGGCATAGGATTTACCTGTCTCTGTATAAAAAGCTTCGTAGTTAAAGCTTCCTGCCGCATCTAAATAAACCATGATGTCGTCACCCTTGTAGTTGACATAGGTAGAATTTGTAATAAATCTTTGATTCAGTGTGGTCCTTGTTATTTCCTCTATCTGTCCTTTGTCCATTGTAACAATATAGCCGGAGAAGCCGCTGCCATATCTCTTATCATATGTATCCTTTACTACTGTCAGCTTAATTTCATTGGCTTGCACTTTTAAGGTTCGAGGTTCATTCAGATAGGAATTCGAGTTACTTTCATCTGCTTTCGACAGATATAATCTGCTGAAATTCAATTCAGTGTTCTCTGAATCTAACGGAATAACAGTGTACAGAGTCTTGGCAGAAATACCGCGTTGATCCCATTTAACCATCTCATAGAATATATAGGTATCTGTATCATCTAAGGCGATTTCTACATTGTTTATCCCCCAAGACTCGGACAAGGATTTTTCTACCTTGCTTCCTTTAAGCTCCCACTTATTCTGCTCATATGTTATATAGTATATAGGAAACTCAATAGAGTTTACCTCGGAAAAAGCTGCCACATGTATGACACCTTTATTGTCAATCATGGCTGAAATACCATTTAAGCTGCCAATGCCATAGGTTTCACCAACCTTTGCGAAACCGCTGTCTGCTTGCTTATGTATTGCTATTCCATTTTGCGAAGCTGCAATTAATGCAGGTTTCCCTTCAATTTGAAGCAAGCTGAAATCGTTT
>JAQZBM010000157.1 GCA_029238945.1 Clostridia bacterium | reverse complement strand
TACCGCTCCGATTATTGTTACAGAGCCTTCGATTCCAGACAAGGCCTCTACATAGCCTGCTCTTTCATAAAACTGTGCAAGCCTCGAAGGTAAATATGCAGGATAGCCCTCTTCTGCCGGCATTTCCTCCAGCCTGGCTGAAATCTCCCTTAAGGCTTCTGCCCACCTCGATGTAGAGTCAGCCATAATAGCTATATGATAGCCCATATCTCTATAGTACTCTGCTATGACAATCCCTGTATATATCGACGCTTCACGTGCGGCAACAGGCATGTTGGAGGTATTTGCAATAAGCACAGTCCTCTCCATAATCGACTTCTCGTTTCTGGGGTCGATTATCTCAGGAAACTCCTCCAATACCTCTGTCATTTCATTTCCTCTCTCTCCGCAGCCTATATATACGATAATATCAGCATCACTCCACTTGGCAAGCTGATGCTGGGTAATAGTTTTCCCCGTTCCGAAGCCGCCCGGTATCGCTGCTGTTCCGCCCTTTGCTATAGGAAAGAAGGTGTCAATAACCCTTTGTCCTGTTATCAGGGGCTTCACTATACCCTTTTTGTTTCTGACAGGGCGAGGAGTTCTTACAGGCCATTCCTGGTAAAGCTTGAGGTCTATACGCTCCCCCGCTTCCGTCTCCAGTGTCACTACAACCTGCTCTATGTTATAGCTCCCGTCCTTCTCTGCAAATGTCACCTTGCCTTTGACATTAGGAGGTACCATAAGCTTATGCAGTATCATGGAGGTCTCCTGTACTGTTGCATAAACAGCTCCGGGCTCCAGCAGGTCATTCTTGCTGACCGTGATATGAACATCCCAAAGCTCATTTGTATCAATTGATATCAGTCCGATACCCTCAGGTATAAATGCAGTGCCGTTTTCATTGATACGTTCCAAAGGCCTCTCTATACCGTCAAATATGTTGCTTAAGATGCCGGGTCCAAGCTTCACTGACAGGGGCTTGCCTGTAGAAAACACATCCTCACCCCACTGCAAGCCGGAGGTTTCCTCATAGACCTGTATAGTTGCATCTTCATCCTGAACGGAAACAACCTCGCCGATAAGCTTTTTCCGTCCTACCAGAACCATTTCTCTCATTTTGATTCCTTCGGCATTTTCAACTTTGATTACAGGTCCGTTTATATAAGAAATTTTGCCGTTTGAATTGCTCATACGCTGCTCACCTCGTTGAATTTGCGGATAATAACCGCTCCCACAGTAGCCCTATGCTCTTCCACCATACTTTTTAAGGTAAGGTCTATTTCCAGAAGATTTTCCTTATCCTTAGCTATCAATCCCCCAAGAACATTTAGGGGTGCCGCTTCTATAACATATTTAAACTCCGGATTGAATTTTCTCTTGTTCTCTTGGAGCAGTCTCTCTATGATATCAAACTCATTGGGCAGTACATAAAAATGTATAAGCCTGGAGTCCTTAAAGCCTTCGCTTACATTGTCTATGGCCTTGCTCAAAACAGCTTCATAGTCCTTTGAAGCCGCCAGTCTTGCAGCATACCCGTACAGCATAGTCATAACCTGATCAACAAACTTCTGCTTACTCTCTACCAGCTTGCGCTGCTCCTGACTCTTGATCTGCGCCTGCAGCCTTTCACATTCTCTCATTGCCTTTGCGCTTGCGGCTTTCATCATATCTGTTTTCTTCAGCTCTACTTCCTTTTCAAGCTCTGCCAGTTCTGCCTTATATTTTTCCTCTAGAGCCTGCCGTCTTTCTGAAGAATTTGCTTCAATATTGCTGAATATTATCTTGCTGAACAATTCCACCTTATCTTCGATAGTAACTGACATCATACCACCTCATATCTTTAAGCCTATTGATTCCTTAATGTAGTTAGTTATGTAATCCGGCCTTCTTCTTTCACCATGCCTATCCGGGATAACCGTTATTATTGGTTTGCTGCTGTCCAGCCTTATAACCCTTACCTCTTCCTGGACCTTCTCTGCCAAGAGCTCAGTCATGATAATGATGCCTGTCTCCGGGTTATCGGCAGCTTCGTTCAATGCCTTGAGAATCTCTTCCCTTTCATGAACTACTATCCCCTTTATACCGGCAAGTCTCAGCCCTGTTATAGTGTCTGTATTGTCACTGATAACAAAAAATCTCATGACTTACACCTCTTATACTCGTCCTAAGATAATTATGGAAATTATAAGCCCGTATATAGCAATACCTTCTGCCAAGCCTACAAATATCAAGGTTCTACCCAATATCTTCGGATTCTCTGATACTGCACCCAGTGCTGAGGAGCCAACAGCTCCTACGGCATAACCTGCTCCTATGGTTGCAAGACCGGTAGATAATCCTGCCGCTAAGAATGCATAGCCTGCACCGGAGACTTCCTCAGTCAAAGCACTTACATAGTCAGGAATCAACATGAACAGAAATGTAAGAATCAGCACGCCATAGACTGCTGTGCCTCCCTTAAGTATGTTTCCCAATCTTTTACTATTTGCTTCCTCCTTAGAATTATAAAGGACAAAACCCGCGCCTATTGTCAATATAACTATTGAAATTGCACTTACAAGAAGAACGTACATAATTTTCCCTCCTATTATAACTTAGTCTATATTTTACTTAAGCATTAATTAATATATATATAATTTGTTAATCCTCATAACCGTAAAGCTGTACAGGCTTATAGGGTATGCCGTAGCCCGAATAATATTTGCTGAAAAGCTCGTAGTATTCAAGCCTTAAGCCCTGTATGAAGACTACCAAACCCTCCAGGCCAATTATCAATATATTTCCGAGTATCAGTATCAATACTCCTACTGCACGAGAGCTTACCATTTCAGCCATGGTCGCAAAAGCGATGTACAATCCGACGTGATTCAACGCAAAAGCTCCCACCCTTATAAAGGAAACTATGTTTGACACCACAGATAATATAGTCTCCACTACTCCGAAGCCTGCTTCCAGATAGTAATCGCCGGCAGACTCCTCATAAAGCTCCTTTCTGCCCTGTAAAAGGTGTGCCAGAGGCTGCTTCACAACCATTATAAGCAGCAGGGCTCCCAGTATGACTATATATACAGCAGTGGGAATTCCAAATACTTTAAGCACGCTGTCTCCAATAAGCAGTACAATGGTCCAGAAAAACAAGAATCCCGTCAGACCTTCTCTGCCAAACAAGCCCTCCTCCAAATCATGTCTCTTATACAGATTTATCAAGCTGTAAATATAGCTGATATTTATTAGCAATATACCTAAAACTACTGCGCTAATCAGCATTGTATTTATATTCTCCATAGGGCTTATTAAAAGATGGGGTATAATATCCTCATTGCCAAAAACGCTGCCGTACAACAGTCCGAAGAATATCGAGCTTATACCCAAGCTTGATAAAATGCCGCCGAAGGAGTCATTCTTCATCATGTACTTAAGCAATAGTCCTCCTATAAGGATTATAAAACCCTGTCCTACATCCCCAAACATTGCGCCAAAAAGCAGCATGTAGGTAATTGCAAAAAATGGAGTAGGGTCTTTTTCGTTATAATTAGGTATTCCATACATCATAACCAAAGTCTCAAAGGGCTTGAATAGTATATTGTTAATCAGCTTAGTCGGTGGAGAATGCCCGTATTTCCTGTTTTCAACTGCTTCAGTCAGTACAATAACCTCGTCTTTAAGAGAATCCTTAAGCTGCTGCTTAAATTGCTCAACCTGGCCGTCCGGTATAAAGCCAAACATGAAAAACAGCTTCTTCCCCAATGCCATTTCTGCTTTTACATATTCAATCTTTCGTTCAAGCATCAGCATTGTATATGCTTTTCTTATCAATTCCCTATACTGATTTTCACTGGCGCCTGCTGTCTTTTTCAGTTCTTCTATTTCTTTTTTTGCATGATTTATTTCAATCCCCAAGGTTTTCATTACATTCTCCGTATTTCCTGCATAGCCCTTAGGAATGTCAAGCTTCATTACATTGAGAGACGTCAAAATTCTTTCTGCATCAGCCCTAAACTCAGTAGGAGTCATAACTCCTATTACGTCCATATCGTCTACTACTCCCAGGTGTATTACTACAGCCGGAATATTCTCATAGTTCAGCTTAAGCTTCTTATACTTTTCCCTTGTAAGAGTCATCATTTCAAAATCAAAATGCTTCATTTTCAAAAGAGAACCTATATCCAGTCCATCAGACCTTGCGTATTGAAGGTTGGAAATCTGAATCTGCTTGAGCCTTATTTCCTCTGTCAGCTTACCTATGGACTCTACTGTATTTTTTACATGCTCATAGCTTTTCTTCAAATCCTCTATAATGCCGCGGTAATCAAATTCAGGGTCAATGTAGCTTGTCACAATCTCCTGCTTCATATCCAGCACTTCATGAAAGGACTTAATAATTTTCTCATCCTCTGTAAAATCTGCATTAGAAACATAAGGCTTCACATCAACAAGCTCCTGCAATGCATTTATATTGTCCTCCGAAGCCTTAAGCTCCAAGCAGTTGTTGTTTAACTCGGACATTGCATTCAACATGTGTATGCTTCCGTTCAGGACAACCATTTGGGCAGCTCTGTCGATATCATTGTTGCTTCCTATAACGCATATAACCTTCATTTTCTCTACAGACATATGCTCACGCCCCTTCGTTCAGATTCCGGATAAGGTATTTCTGTGCTTCAGCTGCAGGTATACCATATCTGATAATTTCTATTATGGATATCAAGTCTCTAACCTCAATTTCTGTATATATCGTATATGCGAAGGCAGTAATTATAGTCATGGGATTGTTTCTTTCCACCGACCTCAGTTCATAAAACATGTGCCGCTCAATTCTCCGCCCCATAAAAATATCCGTTGTCTCATCATTCTTGAACAAAAAGCTGTATCCGGTCTGCGCTGCCAGCTCAAAAAACTCCTCAAGGCTTTTGGAATAGCAGAGCTGCTTGATGAAGCCGCTATCCAGTCTGCTCCCCAAATGTATCGTATAGTTTAAAAGTTCTTCCGGGCTCAGCTTGAAAAACTTTATGCCCCTATATATCCACTGCAGATTCAGAAGATCTGCAATTATCCCCTGTGCTCTCTCCAGAACCTTCACATCCTGCTTATCAAGCTTCTCCCATTGCTTTTGCAGTATCTCATAGTAAGAAGCATCCAGCACCATTTCAAATCTGAACAGATTTTCCTTTATATTATTGTTCAGCAGGGGCTCCAGGTATTTCCAAAAGACAGTACCCTCGAAAGCAGCTATAACATCCCTGATGTATTTGGCGCTAAATAACTTTTCCTCGTCTACCTTGCTGTACTTGCCGATAAACACGCTGTTTCTGAATGGCTTTAGATCTGACCCGTTATATACAGCCCGGGCTATGGCCTTCAGTTCTCCTATCTCATACTTAGCAAATAAGGTATTTATGAACTTCCTATAATCTCCGGTGAAATAATGTGATATTTTGTCTATATTATCCAGCATCCTATGCTTTACAAGACTTTCAAGATATCCTCTATGAACCTGGCCGGGATCAATATTAGCTAAAACTTCTCCGTAAGCGGTATTGTTCTTAAGATATCTTGCTGCATCTACAACGGTCTTCTGTTCTAACAAGTTCTTGTAGTCCTTGCTGGTTAGGAATTGACTCTCTATGCTCATTATCTTAGTGTTCACCGCAGCAAACCTAGCTAGATTACCCATATATACTACCTCTCGATACGAATTTTATTTCAAATCCTCCAGCAGTCCTTGCCATATCTCCTCAGCCAGTTCATCTGTTACCTGAGACATGGCTTTCTCGATTTCCAAGATTCTTTTATCTAGTTTTGCACTCATTGCTGCTGCTTCATCCTGCGCCAGCTTCAGCTGTTCGCTGTAGTGCTTCTTAGCTTCCTCCTTGGCAAGCTGAAGCAGGCTGTTTACCCGCTCCTTATCCCTATTATGCTTTTCTTCCAAATCTTGAAACTCAACTTCTCTTTTTGCTGCCAGTTCTACAGCCTTCCGGTCAATCTCTATTAACCTTTTAATCTGTAAACCGATACTATTATCCATAATTTTCACCTGCTCATTTTGATTTATTTCAGTATATCTGCAATACATTTTGTGCTAAACCGGTTTATTTAATAAGTAATAGTCTACTTAAATTAACAAAATTTATTTTGTATAACAGTATTTTACATCACTACATATTGATATTATAGCACTAAAATTAAATTACAGTATTTAATATTATAATTTTTATGTTACTGCCATAATTGGTATATTACGACAATAAACTATATGGTAAAATATATATAATTGCAATATTTCGACTTTTTTCGGGGGTGATTTTTTGGAGTTTTATAGAAATGACTATTTAGTTCTTACCAGAGAACAGGACAAGCTATTTATTCAAGTTACGCTGCCGGGTTTTGATATCAGGGATTTTAATGAGATAATATCGGAATTCCCCGTAATACACCTGACAAACTTCATAAGCTTGAGAAAGGCTTTGGTTGAGGCTAAAGGTGAGTCAACCGAAATAGGCTGCATCAAGCCTAGGGTAGAGGTAATCATCTCCAGTGACGAAATGCAGACCAGTGTATATCTGAAC
>JAQZBM010000156.1 GCA_029238945.1 Clostridia bacterium | reverse complement strand
CATAATCTATTTAATAACTGTCCGGGTATGTTTTATGATAAACTGTTTATAATAGTATTTTGAAAACTAAATAGCGTTTAGCATTATAAACATTTTAAAACATTTTATTGCCATTTCCAGTGCATTGTGATATTATATTATTGTTTTAGTCGAGCAGTCCGCTGCTAAAGGAGGTGTATATACATGGCAAGACATTGCGAAGTATGTGGAAAAGGTATGATTTCAGGAAATAAGGTAAGTCACTCAAACAGACATTCAAGAAGAGTTTGGCTTCCGAATATAAGAACAGTTAGAGCTATTGTTAACGGTACTCCAACAAGAGTGAATGTATGCACAAGATGCTTAAGATCAGGTAAGGTTGAAAGAGCTATATAATAAGACAATTTTTTTGTCATTAAATACTAGGCAGCGAATACTACTGTCTAGATAATTACATTGCTCATATTAAAAGCGCGTGAACCGCGCTTTTTGTCGTTTTTGAATTAAAATCTTAATAGATATATGCCGCAGCAAATAAGACAGATAGCGGAAAAGGCAATCCAACCCACTACAGGTATAATCAGTACCAAAAGAATACCTATGCCTACGGCCAAAGCTGTCATTCCCATGACTTTTTTCTTTCTTCTATAACTCATAATATCCCCCCAACGGACTTATTTGCTAAAACCTGGAATAGTAATACAGCAGGTATAATATGAAAATTCCAATTAGAGCCATCAGACTGTAGAACAGCCAATCAGGCGAGATTCTGGATATCAGCATTATGCCCAGCAGCATACAGAGAGCTCCTGAAACTTTTTTGTAGGTATATCTCATATAATCACCTGCCTTAATGCTTATACAAACAAGAAAAAGACTCTACACTATATAATACTCGTGTAGAGTCAAAATGAGACTGTCTAATAAATTTTCAATCTTTTGATTTTATTACTGCCATATAGCCTGATTTTATTTCAAGCTCTATGGTTTCTTCATCAAATTTATTGCTTACACCATAAGGGTTGCCCAGTTCCATCACTGCATTCTCCAGAGGGTAATATACTCCTCTTAGAGTGATGCCCTCAACCTTGGTGCTCAAGGGTATCAGTGACAATATGTCTCCCCTTTTCCCTGTAAGCTTAATAGCATCCTTTGTCATGTAAATCTCATTATTCTCATCAATTATACAAGCAGTCTTGCCCATATCCGCCGCCAGCCTTAGTATTGATATATTGGCAAGAGTATGGTCCATCCTGCTCCCCGTAGCTCCCAAAAGCCAAACCTCGTCGCAGGATTCCAGTGCATACTCCAGACAAATGTGAGTATCCGTCTTATCCTTGTCCCAGCTGTACTTAACAAACGGAACCTGCTGTTCTTTATAATAGCTGATGTATCTGTCTTCTGTGGAGTCCAAATCACCTATAATTACGTCAGGCACAATGCCCATGTGAAAGGCGTGTCTGGTACCTCCGTCTGCACAGATAATCTTTTGGACCTGCTTCAGTCTTTCCTTACAGCTGTCATAGTCGCTGATATTCCCGCTGCTTATTATTGCTGCTCTCATAATTATCCCTTTACAATTTCCTTCATTTGTTTGATTGTTGCGGCAGGGTCCTTTGAATTGAATACTGCCGAGCCTGCTACCAGTACATTTGCACCATTGGCAGCGATTTCAGCAATATTGTCAAGGCTCACTCCTCCGTCAATCTCAATATCTATATCCAAATTCATTTCGCTGATAAGCTCTCTTATAGCTCTTACCTTGTCCAAAGCAGAAGGAATGAATTTTTGACCGCCGAAGCCCGGATTTACACTCATAATCAGTATCATATCCACGTCCTCCAGCACGTAGTCCAATACGCTTAGGGGTGTCGCAGGATTCAATGCTACAGCCGCCTTCTTGCCCTCTTTTTTTATCATTTGTATAAGTCTGTGCAGATGAGTTGCAGCTTCTGCATGAACAGTTATTATATCAGCTCCGGCAGCTGCAAAATCTGCTATATAATCCTCCGGTCTGCTTATCATCAGATGAACATCAAACACCATATTGCTAATTTTGCGCAGACTTTTTACAACCGGCGCACCAATTGTAATATTGGGCACAAAGTGTCCGTCCATGACGTCAATATGAAGATATTCTGCTCCTGCATTCTCTACTATTTTTATATCCCTCTCCAGATTTGCGAAATCTGCAGACAATATGGATGGTGCAAGCTTTATCATTTAGTACCTCCTGATATTCTTAAATTCTTCCAATAAACTGACATAATACTCATATCTGACCTGTGATATCTTACCCTCCGCAACAGCTTCCTTCACACCGCACTGCGGTTCCTTATGGTGCAGGCAGCTGGTAAACTTGCAGTTGTTGTACTGTTCAAATTCAGGGAAAAGAGTTTGAAGTCTCTCTACCTCTATATTGCTTAACTCAAGGGAGGTAAAGCCGGGAGTGTCAGCTACCATTCCACCTATTTCAAGCTCTATGAGCTCGGCATGTCTGGTGGTATGAGTACCTCTGTCAATCTTCTTGCTTAAATCACCGGTTTTTAAGCGCAATCCGGTTTGTACACGGTTTAGTAAAGAGGATTTGCCGGCACCTGACGGTCCGGCAAACACAGTGACTTTGTCCTTCAGAGCTTCCTTCAGCTCATCCAGTCCAATCATTTGCTTTGTACTTGTCTCTATTACTCTGTAAGGAATGCTTCTCAGCATTTCAACTACAGTCTTGTAGTCCTGATTTTCATCCAGGTCAATTTTATTTATGCAAATTATCTTATCCAGCCCTACATACTCAGCATATATCAGAAACTTCTGAAGCAGGGTCATATTTATATCAGGCCGCTTGGCTGCAAATACCATAACTACCTGATCTATATTGGCAATGGCGGGTCTTACCATCTCGTTTTTTCTGGGGTGGATATGGAGAACATAACCCTGTTTCGAGGTCTCATCCACTTCTATGTCAGCCACATCTCCGACAAGCGGCGTAATGTTCTTCAAGCGGAACTTGCCTCTTGCACGGCACTCATATATAGTGTCCTCAACATCCACATAATAAAATCCTCCGATGCCCTTTACTATGACACCTGTTTTCATAGAATAACTCCTTCTAATACTTTATTTAAATTCATGTTCAACTGTCTCGTTTAAAACTCCGTCGATGTATATTTCGAAAGTAACCTTGCCCTGACCGCTGACCGGTACCTCAAGAGGGCTGTCAGCAGAGCTGTGGGTTCCTTCATATACTGTCTCAATGACACTGTTCTGTATCTTTTGCACTGTTACACGCATGCTGTCTCTGTCCTTAGGCAAAGGTATAGAAAGCACCGGCGGTACCTTTTTGCTTGTGTCTTTGCCAGAGCTGACAACGAAATCTATCACACTTTTCCTGTTAACCTCAGTACCCGGAGTGATGTTTTGTGAAATTACTGTATTCTTCTCATAAACACTGCTGCTCTCGTAAGTAACTTCACCTCTTATTAAGTCTTTTGCTATAAGATCCATACTGACGTCATCTATGTTTTGACCTACATAGTTTGGCATCAGGAACCTCTGTGGTCCCATGCTTATTACATAGTCAATCTTTGTACCTTCATCCACTTCTGTGCCAGCCTCTACACTTTGTCTTATAACTATTCCGTTAGGATAATCGCTGGTCTCCTGTTCCAGCTCGCCTTCCTCAAGACCATACTTTTCCAGTATCAGGTCTACCTTTTCATAGCTTTCGCCTATGAGGTTCGGTACTTTGACCTTCAAAGCGCCTTCACTTATAGTTACCTTTACAGGGTTAGTCACTTTATTTTTCTGATTGGGCTTGGGGTCCTGCATTATTATCAGTCCCTCCGGCACTTCGCTGTTAGTTACTCTGTCGGTGACCTCCAACTCTAGGCCCAGTTCATCCAGCTTATGTCTTGCCTGCTCCTCTGTAAGGTTCACTAATTCCGGAACAACAGCTTCCTTTACACTGAAGAAGCTAACCAGTCCAAGCACGATGCCTCCCACAGCCAAAGCCAAAATTAAGCCTCCCAATACAGCAAGAACTGTCATCTTGGTATTACGCTTTTTGCTTGGCTTTTCCGGCAGCTCTGTAACTGCTGCGTCATCTGTTCTGGTTTCCGGCGGGGCAGCTGCTTTACTTCTGAAGCTTATGTCTTCTATATTTTCATCGAGTTTTATAGGTTTTATTACTCTTGTGCTCTCGTCATTAAATCTGGTTTTCTTTACAAAATCTCCGTTTGGCATTACAAAGGACTGCCTGAGATCGCTTATTATCTCGCTCATGCTGCTGTACCGGTTATTTACGTCCTTATCCATACACTTCAGGATTATATCATCCAAGCTCTTTGGTATTCTTGGATTTATGGCAGAAGGCTTTATCGCCTCATCCTGCAGATGCTTCAGTGCAACTGCTATGGGTGATTCACCTTCAAAAGGCAGTCTTCCTGTCAGCATTTCATACATTACTATCCCGAGAGAATATATGTCTGACTTCTCATCGGTATAGCCGCCTCTGGCCTGTTCAGGTGAGAAATAGTGTACCGAGCCTATGACGTTCCCGGTATTGGTAATAGTGCTGGAGGAAACCGCTCTAGCGATTCCGAAATCCGTTACCTTTACCGAGTTGTCTTCCTTAATCATTATGTTGTGAGACTTAATATCTCTATGAACGATATGATTTCTATGTGCATGCTCCAGAGCCGAGGATATCTGTATAGCTATATTTGTTGCAAAGTCTACCCCCAATGCGCCCTTTTGCTTTATTAGCTCCTTTAAAGTTTGTCCCTTGATATATTCCATTACGATGTAATATATATCGTCCTCCATGCCAACATCGTATATCCCTACTATGTTGGGATGAGAAAGACTGGCTGCTGCCTGAGACTCTCTTTTAAATTTCTTTACAAATTCTTCGTCCTCTATGAACTCCGATCTAAGTATTTTGACTGCAACAAATCTGTTCAGGAGTCTGCATTTAGCCTTATAAACTAAAGCCATTCCTCCTCCGCCGATTTTCTCAATTATCTCGTATCTATTGCCTAATACCTTACCTATCATTGCAGTCACCACCTTTTTCTTTCTCGATAACCACCACAGTAATATTATCGAAGCCTCCGTTTTCCTTGGCCTTATCTATAAGGTCCTGGCAGGCCTGCTCTATGTCAGGGGCATTAAGCACCAGCCGCAGTATTTCGTCATCGCCTATCAGATTTGATAAGCCGTCTGTACATAGAAGTATGTAGTCCCCTTCAACTATATCCTGTCTGCCTAAATCAACTTCTATACCGTATTCTGTCCCAACCGCCCTGGTTATTATATTCTTCTGAGGATGGCTTACTGCTTCTTCAGGCTTTATGGAGCCTTGCTTCACAAGCTCTGCCACCAGTGAGTGATCCTCTGTCAATCGCTTTATCTGGTTTTCTCTTATCAGGTATATTCTGCTGTCTCCTACATGTCCATAGTATAAGGTTTTATCCTTTACCAGTATCATTGACAGCGTTGTTCCCATACCTACACACTCGCTTGTAAGCAGGGATTTTTTATATATCTTGTCATTGCTGTATGTTATAGCATGCTTTATCAAGTTAAAAATTTTCTCGTCATCTGCATTTTCATCAAGGAGTACATTTATGTACTGTTCCTTTATGAATTCCACTATTTCTTTTACTGCCATTGAGCTTGCAACCTCTCCAGCGTTGCGGCCTCCCATACCGTCCGCTACAATGCAGAGGTACAAATCAGCAGCTGAATCCTTCACTTCCAACATATCGTTCAGTCTTAAACATATAAAGTCATCTTCATTGACCTTCCGTACAAGTCCTATATCACTTTTGCCTGCTGACCTCATTAAATCACCTCAAAACTATTATAACTACTTATTTTGATACCAATCAACTATTTTCGACAATGTTATAAAAAATCCTTTTTTTACAAATACAATAATACTCTAGTCCTGCTTTGATGTATACTTTTTTCTCAGCTGTCCGCAGGCTGCGTTTATATCACTGCCCAGTTCTCTTCTGACTGTAACCTCTATACGGTTCCTATCCAAAATGCTTCTAAACCTGTCAATTGCAGCCTTTGTTGCCTTACTGAAGCCCTTTTCCTCTACCTCATTTATAGGGATAAGATTTACATGTCCCAACATGCCTTGCAGAAGCTTAGCAAGCTGCTCTGCATTCTTTTCACTGTCATTTACTCCGTTGATTAAGGCGTATTCAAAGGTAATCCTCTTGTTTGTTTTGTTAATATAATACCTGCAGGCGTCAATTAGTTCTTCAATCCTGTATTTCTTGTTTATCGGCATAAGAGTGTCTCTTATTTCGTTGTTTGGTGCATGTAAGGATATTGCAAGGGTGCACTGCAGGTCTTCATCAGCAAACTCAATTATCTTGGGTACAAGGCCTGATGTGGAAATGGTTATATGTCTCATGCCTATATTTAAGCCCTTTGGATTATTGACTGTTCTGAGGAATTTCATAACCTCATCGTAATTGTCAAAAGGCTCCCCGGTTCCCATCAGCACTATATTGTTGATGCGCTCTCCCAAGTCACGGTTGACTGCCATTACC
>JAQZBM010000155.1 GCA_029238945.1 Clostridia bacterium | reverse complement strand
TATTGTATCCATCATACCAGGCATTGAGAACTTTGCACCTGATCTAACTGATACAAGCAGTGGATTCTCTCCGCCGCCAAAAGTCTTGCCTGCAGTTTTTTCTAATTCAGCAAGTTTTTCTTCAATTTGATCCTTTAACTCCTGCCATAGTTGTCTGTCTTTCTCGTAATATTCATTGCATGCCTCTGTTGAAATTGTGAATCCTTGTGGCACCGGCAAGCCAATATTTGTCATTTCAGCAAGGTTTGCACCCTTACCGCCTAAAAGATCCTTCATGTCGGCTTTGCCTTCCTTAAAACTGTAAACGTATTTCTTCACTTGCGTTTACCTCCTTTAAAATTTGAAGTATTTTACTTGCAGTTTCTTCAATGGCTTTATCAGTTACATCGAGAACGATGCATCCGATATCCTTCATTATTTGAGCTGCATATTTTAACTCATAGTCAATACGTTCGAAGCTTGCGTAGTTAGCCCCATCAGCAAGGCCATGAGCTTTTAACCTTTCAGTTCTTATTGTGTTCAGCTTCTGTTTGCTTGTTATCAAGCCTATGATTTTTTCCTTCGGTATTTCAAACAGCTCTTTCGGCGGTACTACCTCCGGAACAAGCGGAATGTTGGCTACCTTAATGTTCTGAATAGACAAATATATACTCAGTGGAGTTTTAGAAGTACGGGATATGCCTACCAGAACTAAGTCAGCTTTCTTTATTGCCCTTGGATCCTTGCAGTCATCGTATTTAACTGCAAAGTCTATGGCTTCCATTTTGTCAAAGTATTCTTCATTTAGTTTATAGGGTTCTTTAATAATGTTTTTTGGCTTTTCTTTGATAACATCCGACAGCTTGGCAACTGCATCTCCCATAATATCAAAATAGGGGATGTTGTAGGCCTTTGCTCTATCAATCAGATATTCTTTCAGCTCTATATGTACCACGTTAATAAATAATAAGCTGTTAACATGCTTTGCTGTTTCTATTATTCCATCAACTGATGCCTTATCTTTTATGAAATTTGTTCTTTCTATCAAAACGCCGGAGCCTTCAAATTGTGATGCGGCTGCTTTCGCAATAGGCACGGCAGCTTCCTCGAAGAAATCCGATATTGCATAAATTATAACATCAGGAGTTTTCATCAAAGCTTCTCATACCCTTCCCCAGCTCATACAAAAGTCGAGTAAAAGTGGTTTTGGACACCTTACCCGTAACCTTAAGCTCATTCTTGCCGTCTTGCCCTTCAATAACCTCTACTACAGGAATGCTGTCTATCTCGTTCACCATAATTTTCTCTGCTGCATCTAATACACTTTCTTCATCTGTTGTATATATTACCTTTGGCATTCGAGACATTATCATACCTATAGGCAGCTTCTTAACCTCAGTATTTCCAACGGCTATTTTTATAAAATCCTTTCTGGATACAACGCCCGACAGAGCCCCGTTGTTTACTACATATAAAGTGCCTGTATCCTCCAGAAACAGCCTTACAATCCCGTCGTATACCGTAGTATCCTCAGAAACTGTAACAGGCTTTGATTTAATTGCCTTTACCTTTATGCTTTTTATTACATCAAATATTGTTCTATCGTTTTTGTAGAAATATCCCATCTTAGGCTTTGCTTCAAGGACACCCGACATAGTAAGAACGGATAAGTCGGGACGAATGGCAGCTCTGCTTACATCAAGTCTATCAGCAAGCTGTGTACTTGTAATGGGTTGGTGTACTTTTACCAGTTCAATTATTTGTTTTTGACGACTTGAAAATTCTATAGCAATCACCTGCAATACATAAAAATAATGCCGCTAAATGTAATAAGCTGTGATAGCAAATCAGAGTAGAATTATAGCAAAATATCCCATGAGAATTCATTATATATTTCCACACCGACTAGCTTAATATTCAAAATACAACAAAAATTACATTTATTAATGTAGAAAAGCTCACAATAAATATTATCATAAACATTCAAACATCTGCAATATATTATTGAAAAAATAACAAAATTCATATAGCTTTTACAATACTGCTAAATTTATAGCAGCTTTTATATAAAATCTTACAAACAAAAGCTCCTACCTTTAAACTGTCCTGCAAAGGCATTAGTTCGTCCGGTAAGAGCTGCACATTTCGTTCTATAACAATTTTTATTTAGCTAATTATTGAGTATAGTTATTATCATTGTTATCAGTAGTTGTATCGAAGTGAGGTGTTGTCTTGTAAGTATAATCCTCTACGTTCTCCGCTTGTCTGTTTGCGTTTGTATCCTCAGCTTTGCGGTTGATGCTGCCTGCTGCCTGCATTATATCATTTGCCACATTCTTTATCTTTGAAGCAATTCCATCTGCAGTACTTGTTATTGAATCACTTACGTTTATTATCTCCTTGTTTGGCCTTTCCACCTCTATTGTACATTTAGTGAGCAATGCCACTACCGACCCTATTGCTGCTATCTGAGGCATTATTACCGCTCCTATAGCCCCTGCTGTAACCGGCATATCCATTATTACATAGTCGTCCTTCTTGACTCTTATGCGGCTTACATTGCCTGATTGAACCAAGCTCTTGATTTTGTCCATTGCTTCGGTTCCCTTTACGGATATTGTTTCTGTAATATTATCTGTCCATCCTGACATAGATTCTGTCCAATTCTTGTCTCCGGCTTCTTCTATACTAATCAGTGCATCAACAACATTTCCGTCTGCTGCTTCCAAGGCTTCCTTTGCCTGCTTGTAGGTTACGCCGGTTCTGTCTCTTACTATGTCAATTTTCTCGAGAGAAATATCCATAGTCTAGTCTCCTTTCAAAATATTACTCCTGATAATTGTTTTTAATTTCATCAAGAAACTCCAAGGATTTGAATTGCTTTTCCAAGTGTGTTTCCACAAACTTCTTTACTAATTTATCAATCTCATTAAAAATAGTATTATCAATTTTAATGGTGTTTAGTCTAGAAATTTCAGTATTCAATAATAACTTTACAGTCTCTAAGGTTCCTGCGCTGATTCTAATTACGTTTTTTCCAGATTTTTCACATTGCCCGCATATTAACCCGCCTAGCTCAACATCAAACTTATAGCTTTCAAAATCATCACTGCCGCAGTGTACGCATCTGCTGAGGTTCGGCCTGTAGCCGCTTATATCCATTAGCTTCAATTGGTATGCCTGACTTATCAGCCCTATGGGTATCTCCCCTTCAGCAAGATAAAACAGTGCCTTTGATAACAGCAGAAAAAGCCTTTCACTGGGAATTTCCTCGTCAGATACAGTATCTGCCATCTCAACAAAAAAAACAGCGTAGGAGAGCCTCAGAAGGTCTTTACGAAGGTTGTAAAAGGTTTCTCTTGTTTCAGCTTGTGTAACATGATAAAGATTTGTACCCTTATACAAGACCATTTCACTGAAGGCAAAAACCTCACTGGCAGCCAGGAGACTGCTCCTTGGCTTCCTGCATCCCTTCGCAATAGCTTTTATCTTCCCCTTGCTTCTCGTGAGTATAGTGAGTATTTTATCTGCTTCGCCCAGGTTGGTATACTTCAAAACTATACCCTGGGTCTTTGTGATTCCCATAGCGCCGCTCCTATTTATAGCCTAAGCTCTTTAATATGGAGTTATTATCTCTCCAGTTCTTTCTTACCTTCACCCAAAGCTGCAGGTTAATTCGGCAGTCCAAAAGCTTCTCCAAGTCTGCTCTTGCCCTGCTTCCAATTTCCTTAAGCATTTTTCCCTGCTTACCTATTATAATACCCTTATGTGAATCTTTCTCGCAGTATATATTGGCTTCTATATCAATTATGCCGCCATCTGATCTTTCCTTCATGGACTCAACCTCTACCGCAGTGCCGTGAGGAATTTCATCAGAGGTAAGCTCAAGTATCTTCTCTCTTATAAATTCCGATACAACGAAACGCTCGGTGACGTCAGTTGTTATATCCGGCGGGAAATAAAGCGGTCCTTCCGGAAGTCTTTTGATTATCTCTTCTAATACTATGTCTGTATTGCTGCCTTCCTTCGCAGAAACAGGTATAAGACAATCAAAATAGCTTTCATGAGTGCTGAACTTTGTAAGAAGTATCTCCAGTTTGGACTTATCAACCTTGTCTACCTTGTTTAGCACAAGTATTACAGGAGAATTTACCTCCTTGGCAATTTCTATTATATCCATATCTGCTGCCGTGGTTTCCATTGATGCATCAATAACTGCTATTATTACGTCTACACCCTTCAAGGATTCGGTAGCAGCATTTACCATGTATTCGCCCAGCTTGTGCATAGGCTTATGTATTCCCGGAGTATCTATGAAAATAACCTGACTCTTGTCATCTGTATATATGCATCTGATAGAGTTTCTTGTAGTCTGAGGCTTGCTTGAAATAATAGTTATTCTTTCACCAAGCAGTTGATTTATTAGTGTTGATTTTCCTACATTCGGTCTTCCAATTACTGATACGAAACCTGACTTAAACTTCTTTTCCAAATTATCACCTCATAGTTTTATCATTTGTTGCTTTATTAAATTTCTATTAACTAGAACTTTATAAACGCTTCAGGAAGCAGTTGTTCCAATGTATAAACCTTAGTTTCACTGCCATTGTCAAATATTAGCTTCAAATCTGTTCCCCACTCAGACATAAATTGTCTGCATATTCCGCAGGGATATGTATAATCTCCGCCACTGCTTACAATTGCTATAGCTTCAAATTCTCTTTCTCCATCTGAAATTGCCTTTACAAAGGCTACTCTCTCAGCGCAAATTGTCGCCCCATAGGAAGAATTCTCTATGTTGCATCCGGTATATACCTTGCCGGACTTCGTAAGAAGCGCCGCACCTACATCAAACCCTGAGTATTTTGTATATGCATTTTTCATGGCTTCCTTTGCCTTCGATACCAAGCTGTCATAGTTCATCATAATCACTCCTTAAATTCTAACGTTGCATAGTCTGGGATTACTTGTATCCATGTATTCCCTGCGTTCAGCTTAATAGGGTTTCCTTTTAAATCCTTATAAATTGTTTTTGCCTCTCTGCTTTCCTTGCTCCACTCAATTTCAATCATTTTGCCGCCTGTAAGGAACCAGCCTTTTCCGCTGCCTATGTTGTCTAAATCAAGACGGCCGGCATCATCTACTACCTTGGAGCCTACCTTTTCAACTATTATATTTACCGTGCTTATTTCAGTACCTGTTTCCTTATCCTTCAATCTCACTCCGTTTATTGTTCTGAAAAATATCTTTTTACCCTTATCATATTGATAGCCTGCTTTGTAGTTTTGTTTATAATCTATGACAAATTCATTTATTGTCTTTCCTTCCAGGTTCACAAATTCAGTGCTGATATTCATGCTGTAGGACCATTTCTCATTATCCAGCTTCTTAGCCTTCAGCACTTCGCGGGTCAATTTTGTGCTGGTATACAAATTATGGGGTGCCTTCCGGTCTCTCGCTCTCCAATAGTTGCTTTCTCCGTTGAGTTCGTTTAGCGAGTCTACTCTCAAGGTTTTTATGTCCTGCAAGGCTTCAGGACTTCCACCGCAGTGCAGATATGCAGCATTGTACTCCATTGCCGCATCTATAAAATACGATCTGGCGCTTCTTACCGGACCTATCTTCTCTGCATCCTGATGATGATATATGGCCATATATCTTGTTATGCCGCCTTCTGCAGGCATTTCATAAACTATTTCTGCATTCATTAGTCCTGACTGGGGTCTTGCACTTGGGTAATTGTCTATCATTACAGCAAAAGGCCTAAGCTCCAGCTTCTCTTGCTCAACCGGCAGACCGGTAAGTGGGCACAAAGGCAGTTGAGGTTCGGAAGGTCCTTCTATTATTTCTGCATGTACCGGAGGAAGTACCTCACCTGATGCAGGTATTTCCGCTGTATTCTCCGCTTTCTTTCCGCAGCCTGAAAAAACTAAGGCCAAGCAGATTACAAGTGCAATAGCAATAAAACCCTTTTTCTTCATACAGACCCCTCTTTCTAAAAAAATTTAAACAAACTATTATATAGGTCGCTGTATAAGGGCGGAGTGCCGAGGGTCTAGATCCTTCGGTCGTTCCTCCCTCAGGATGACAAGGGGGATATTAACGGCTTTCATAAAAATGACGCTGGCAGCTCATAGCTCACTGCTGCCGCCTGACACCTGTTACCTATTACCTGTCACCTGTCACCTATATCATGAAAAGCTTATATACCAGTACAGTCAGTAAAACACCCAGTACCGCACCCAACAAAACCTCAATCATGCTGTGTATTCTTGCTTCTACGCGACTTTGAAGCACCAATAATCCCAGCATAAACGCTATAAAGGTTACCAATAGATTTTCACTGAGCAAAGCAGCTGCTGTCACTAAGGAAAAAGCAACCGCCGCATGTCCGCTTGGCATGCCGCCCTGGAGCAGATTCTTTGGTGACCCTTTTAGTTTTATAAAAATCACCAAGGTGATTGTTACAATAGCAGCGATTAATGTTGCATGCAGCTGAGAGTCGGATATTTTCTGTATCACCCATTCCGTACCGGGAAGGATTCTGTTAAAAAAAATCAGATATCCAATGAGCAGTGAA
>JAQZBM010000007.1 GCA_029238945.1 Clostridia bacterium | reverse complement strand
CAGGGCGATGCCAAAAAGCGATGATGATGCCTAGAAGTATCCCAAATACCGGACCTCCGATTATTGGGAGCTTCCTGCCCAGAAACCAAGCAGGTACAGCAATTGCCAGACATAGAAGCACCCCGGGAATGTTTTTTTGTAATGTGTTTAAGTTCTTCATGTATAACCTCCAAAATTATTACATAAATACAATAACACTTGAAAATTACATATGTAAAATACTATAATATAATATTAATTATAAGAAAATACCTATGGAAGCGGTGATTATATGACTCTGAGACATTTTCGGATATTTATGATGGTCTGTGATGAAGGAAGCATGACGGCAGCAGCTGAAAAGCTATATATATCACAGCCCTCGGTAAGTCAGGCAATTAGTGAGCTGGAGCATTTCTATGAAGTTAAGCTTTTTGAGAGACTGGGCAAAAGGCTGTATATTACTCAAGGCGGAGAAAAGCTTTTAAATTATGCAAGACATATCATCAACCTTTTTAATGAGGCTGAGAAGGAAATGCATGAAATCAAAGAAGGCGGTTTACTGCGTATAGGAGCCAGCATAACCATTGGAACCTATATACTGTTTGATATAATAAAAAAGTTTATGAAGCTGAAGCCTGATATAACTATTGAGCCAATAGTAGACAACACTACTGTAATTGAAAACATGCTTTTTAAAGATGAAATAGATTTCGGATTGGTGGAGGGAGAGGTTCATTCTACTGACTTAATCGTTGTACCTTTTATGGAGGATGAGCTTGTGCTTATATGCAGCCCGCAGCATCCTTGGGCTAAGAGAGATTCTATCAAGGGAAAAGAGCTTGAAGATGCCGGCTTTATACTTAGGGAAGAGGGAAGCGGCACCAGGGAGCTGTTTGAATCGGTAATGGCTTCGCTGGGGATAAAGTGGCATAGGACAGCTGTAATGAATAACGCAGAATCCATAAAGAATGCAGTTGCTGCCGATATAGGAATATCAGTGATTTCAAAAATTGCCATAAAAAAGGAATTAGAACAGGGTGAGCTGGCAATAGTGGAGCTGGAAGACTTGAAATTTAAACGTCGCTTTAGCTTTGTTCACCACAAAAATAAATATCTTACAGAGGCTATGAAAGACTTTTTCAAGTCATGCAGTGACATCTGAAATGACATTTTTTACTTGTAATATGCTTCATTATTCAAAGTCTTTTGTGCACATAATAAATAGGCATGAAAAAATAAAGGAGATAAATTATGTGCAGAGACGCAAAGGCTTTGCTGCTTGTCAGCACCTTATTTACTTTTGCTATGGGGCTTTCAAATATTTTTGTAAACATATTCTTTTGGAAGCAAACCAATAATTTTAATGTTATTGTTTTATATAATTTTACTCATTATCTGGTCATACCCATAACCTTTATCATAGGCGGCATATTATCAAAAAGGAGAAATGGGATATGGAGCCTGCGGCTGGGACTCCTTGCATATGCTATGTTTTTTACCTTGATACTATTTATTGGAAGCAGAGGTGTACTCTATATTTATCTGCTTGGCGTTATCCATGGAATAGGTTCAGGCTTTTACTGGCTGGCATTTAATACCTTAAGCTTTGATTTTACTGAGGTCACCAATAGAGATACCTTCAACGGCTATAACGGAAGCTGTTCAGGGGTGGCTGCGGCAGCGGCTCCTATGACAGCTGCCTATATAATAAGCCTGTTTGAGGATAACAAGGGGTACAGTATAGTTTTTACCATGACACTGGCTATTTTCGTTCTATTGGTTCTTATAAGCCTTACGTTGAAATGCAAGGATTATGGAGGCAGACTGAACTTTAGGAAGGCATTCTCAAGAAACTGCGAGGAATGGGGCATCATAAGATGGTCAACGGCTTTATGGGGTGTAAGGGATGTCATCATAGTTTTTGTAGTGAACATATTGATAATAGAAACCACCAAAAGCGAGTTATCCCTCGGAAAGCTTACTCTTATGGGTTCTCTCCTATCCTCTGCCTCCTATGTATTGGTGCAGAGGATAATAAAACCTCCCAAGCGAAGGCTGTCAATACTTATAGGGGCATTAGGCGCTTTCCTTGCCGTTGTAGGTTTGGCTATAAGGGTGAAATATACTACACTGCTGATGTACGTTGCGATGGATGCATTTTTCCTTCCGTTTTTTCTGATACAGCTCAGTTCCTCTACCTATAATGTTATAAATCATGCGCATGATGAAAACATGAGGATTGAATACATGATAAACAAGGACCTTGTGCTGAATGGCGGGCGTATTGTCAGCTCAATAATACTTTTGATATTATTGAATATGGTGCGAAATCTCTCTGTACTGCAGGTATACCTGTTGTTTCTGGGGCTTGCACCTATAGCATCGGGATACTTCCTGGCTAAGCTTAGAAAGGTTCTGTCCGGGGATTGCGATTAAGAACTGTATAAAGCTCTGGGAAATGTCCTATAATATGATATAATATAAATGGCTACGGCTTGGGAATGTTCATATTTCGATATTTTATGCTTATATATTTTGGAGGTAGTTCACTTGATATTTTCTTCATATAGTTTTTTGGGGTTCTTCGCTGTAGTATTCAGCGTTTTTGTGATATTAAACAAGCTTAAGCTCTACTCGGTTTCAGAGCTTTGGCTTGTTTTAGCTTCTTTTTATTTCTATGCGCAAGGTACTCTTGAATTTTTGCCCTATTTCATGGGCACAGTGTTCTTCAATTATGTAATTGGCTCATTGATGGTACAGCAGGAGGGTAAATTTGCTGCTATAAACAGAAAAGCCCTGTTTGCTGTGGGATTGATTGAAAATATTGCCTTGCTGGGATATTTCAAATATACCAACTTTTTTATCGAAAATTACAACTTAATTACTGGACAAGCAATACCCTATAGAAGCATAATACTGCCTATAGGAATTTCCTTCTTTACCTTCCAGCTCATAGCCTACCTGGTGGATTGCTATAGAGGGGAAACGAAGGAGTACACTGTTTTAAACTACTTGCTGTTCATTACCTTTTTTCCGCAGCTTATAGTGGGACCCATAGTGCACCACAAGGATATAGTCCCTCAGTTTGAAGAGGGAAGACAGAATGGCATAAATTTAAGAAGCATCATGCTGGGCATACTTATTTTCTCTATAGGCAGTGCAAAGAAGACACTGCTGGCCGATCCCCTGACCACCTACGCCCAAGCATTTTTTGACAACGTATATGCAGGAGGCCTTTGGAGGACGTGGACTGCTGTATTTGCATACACCTTCTCATATTACTTTGATTTATCCGGCTATGCCGATATGGCTATAGGCTTGGGAATGTTCTTTAACATCAGACTGCCCCAGAACTTCAATTCTCCGTATAAGGCGAGGAATTTCAGGGATTATTGGAGACGCTGGCATATGACGCTGTCAAAGTTTCTATCAGACTATGTATTTAGAAGCGTATACAAAAAGGGCAGCGGCAGCGTAAGGTTTTACACCGCGGTAATGATTACGTTCTTCGTTTCGGGATTTTGGCACGGAGCAGGCTGGTCCTTTGTGCTGTGGGGCATTATAAACGGTATATTCGTTTGTATGGCGCACTTCATGACCAGGAGAAAGTGGTCGCTGCCCTTCCCTCTTGCATGGACCTTGACCTTTGCAGGGGTTGTAGGCACAAGAGTGCTGTTTGTTTCAAACAAGCTAAAGGATGCGCTGTTTGTTTACAGAACTATGTTTGATTTCAGCGAGCTTAGCGGCATGGGCTTATCCGAGATAGTGCATTATGCAGGAAGATTTGTAGTGTTTAATTTTTACACTATAGCTGTACTGCTGCTGGCAATGGGCATCGCCTTTTTTGCCGGAAATACGGAGCAGATTACGGAAAACTTTGAGCCAAAGCGAAGCTTTGCTATAGTAGCAGCTATACTGCTGTGCTTATCGCTGTTCCAAATGAGCGGCGTAACAGAATTTCTTTACTTCCAGTTTTGAGGTGACACATGAAGAATTATAAATGGTTTATAACTTTTATCATAGCATTGATTATAAGCGGCATTGTGGTTGGCGGCTTCAACTATGTGGTGGACCCCTTCGGCGTGTTCGGGGACAAGTTTCTGAAATGGTATTCCTATGACATGGTCAATAACCCCAGGATGGCAAAGATAGCTTATCTTGACCAATATCATGACAAGTACGACTCATATGTGATAGGAGGTTCCAAGTCCAGCTCCATTTCACCCGCAGAGCTTAACAAGTACTATAATGGAGCAAGCTTTTACAGCATGATGATGTACGGCGGAGACTTCTATGACTATGAGAAAACCCTTTACTACATCGTGGATAACTATGAGGTAAAAAATATAGTAGTTCACATGAGCATGCATGAGATAGGCCACTATAAGCAGCAGAAGCCGGAAATCAATACACATTTGAGTGCAAAGGTCACCGGGGATTCCCTGGTTAAGTTTTATGCCAAGTTCCTGACCTTGAATCTGGAATACAGCTTCGCAAAGCTGGAGGGTCTTCTCCATGCGCAGGTAGACCCAATGGCATACAATGAGATAAAGCCGGAGGACGGTACCTACAATAAATCTGTAAGAGATGCAGAGGTCATAGGGAAACTGGATGAATACTTGAAAAAGTATCCTGAGTTCAGCAAGGATCTCCCCAAGACTCCCGGGATTGCAGTGGATCAAAACATAGAGTCTATAAGAAGGATGAAGCAGTACTGCGATGAGCGAGGAATTACCTTCACATTTATAGCAGCACCTGCCTATCATGAAGAGATGGACCGATACAGCGAAAAGGATATAAGAAGCTTCTGGAAGGGTATCGCCGAAATCACGGATTTCTGGGATTTCACAGGCTATAATGAAATAAGCAATGATGCACGCAACTTCTACGATAATATGCATTATCGCAACAGTGTCGGCAGGATAATGCTGGCCAAGATGTATGGAAACAAGGATATAAAGGTGCCCGAGAACTTTGGGCGACATGTAACCAAGGAAAATGTAGATAAGCTTTTGGATGAGATGACATTTAAATATTAATTATAAAAGGTGAAGGATTAGCCCTTCACCTTATTTATATTGATAATCTAACCTGCTATAGGTCCAAATATATTCTCATTGCATTTCTAATCTGGTCTTTAATACTTTCATCATTAATGCTTCCACATTTTTCTCTTAATCTATCCTTTGATATTGCTCTTATTTGATGCGACATGACAATTGATTCTTTAGATAAGCCAGTATCATCTGAATGTAAAAAGACTTCTGTAGGATATACCTTTCTTCCGGGCTTTACTGATGTAATAGATAATATAGTTACTATAGGAAGAGCTTGATTTACTTCCTCTGCCGAAACAACTAATACCGGTCTTTGTCCGGCTTGCTCTGAACCTCTAGACGGATTAAGGTCTGCCCAAAATATCCCCCATTGGTAATCTACCATTCTGTTGACCTCCTGGACACTTCTTTATCAGAGTGTTCAAATGAACGCATACTTTCATTTAAGTCCTGCATGAACAATGGGTCCTTTGCGGCTTTTATCATTTTATTTTTCAGTACTTCTTTTTCAATAGTTCTTGTATATTCTTCCAGGGCTTCTTTTACTCCGGCATTTAGGGAGGGAATATAGTTATCTTTTGCAAGCACTTTTAGTTTTTCAATTAACTCTATAGGTAATGAAAAGGTTACATTCTTAATATTTGACGCCATAACAGTACCTCCAATATATTGTATAATTGTATTGTACAATTATATTTGATTTTATACAATATATTATATTCTGCTTATAACATTTTGATAATGATATATTATATTTAATTTCTTCTATAACCTAACAGCTATCAGCACCAGAGTCATGATAACAGTTATAAAGATAGGCGTCAGGGAGATAAGTATGCTTCTGGATGTTGTCTGATTTAACTTGTATTTCAATAAAAAGAAAATCATTGCATAAAGCCACAGATTAGCGGCATATTGGAGTAATGTATTAATAGCGGGTATAATGCGAGCTATGAATAGGATGAAGATATTCAAAATCATCAGCGTGAGAAATACAGGATATAATGCTTTTTTTACAGCATCATAATTTGCCTTAATGTCCTTGCCAAGCAACTTAAAAGCTGCATAATATAAAACTGCTGCTATGTTATAGGCTAAAAACATAAGAAATGGGGCAAGGATTCCAACTAATAAAATGATTCCAAGATTTAATCTATTATATCTGAATGAAAATTCCAATATAAGGTATATTGAAGATGTTAGTGAGAACAACCTCAACATAGCATCCCTGTCATAAGAGATAATAGCAATTCCTTTTATCGTCTTAACAGGCGACTTAATAATTTGAGCAACCAGCTTAATCAAATCAAGTATTCCTGACATTTAGTACCCCCATAAATTAATTTATATTAACTGAGCATTATTTCTATCTCTCTACCTAGCTTTCTCCGACAAAGCTTATCCTGAAATACATGGTACCGTCAGGAAGGTGATCTTTCTTCAGTAAATACTGCTTTGCAGTATCCTTTAACTCTAAGGACAGATAAAATTTATTATCCTTCTCGTTGATTTCATAGGCCGATATATATTGGTTATCAGGAGTAGCTGCCTTCTTTTTAGCTTCCACCTTGCCGGATAGCTCTTCGCAGTCCATTTCAAAGATAAGCTGTTTCTTATCCTTGTCATAGATGGTTCTTGTAGGAGGTATATCTGAATTATCAGCGTAGAATGCCGCTTCTTTTCCTTTAACTGCTCCAAAGGCTGCTTCAAATCCATTGAAGCTGATATTTATATCCAGCATTTGTGTTTCTGCCTTGCAGCCTAGCTGCAGCGGATAGTCCAGAGGCAGATATTTATCCTCATATAGTGCTATGAAATCATCCTCTTTGTCTGCTTCATTCTTTATTCTTACACACTTTATCAGATGAGGAGGGTTGATAAAGGGACTCTCGCTGTTCTTACCGCTGGATAGGAATATGATATAATTTTCGTTCTCTATACTCTCTAATGTAACAAAGTCTATCATTGTAGGCATGATATCCATATCCCCTGTGTTAAGGTTATACAAGTCAAATCTATTAGCAAAGGTCTCCTGCTGTGATTCAATAAGCACATAATCTTCGCCTATGTTATGGATATTCTTTATACTTGTGTCTTTATACTTCTTCGTTATTTCTTCTATTGTAAGTCTAGGGGCTTCTTGATTGGCAACAGGTACAGCATTTTTATCCGAACAGCCCAAAAGTATTACTGGTATTGAAAGAAGCATAACAGCTGATATAAACAATACATTTCTTTTCATAGTATTTCCTCCTTAAGATTTTCTGTCAGCAATACACTCAATTATGGGCTGGATGGATTTCTTGTTTGTCCAATCTGTAGGGCGCTTATAGCTTGCAAGCATGCCTATTTCATCGTTATTGCGCTGTTCCGCTTTCTTCATTTGTATCTTCAGCTTCAGCAGGAACATCATAATTTTGTCAACTGCGTTAAGCCTGCTGTAATCAAAGGCGCCTCTGACGTGAAAGTAATGCACCCTTTGCTTCATCTCATCGGTAAAGTTGCTGTTTCTCACTTCTTCCAGGGCCTCGGGTCTTGCCGGAGTGGCACCTACAGTGACTATTATTATTTTCTTATCCTTCAGCTTCTCAAAGTTATCCTTAATGAGAGAGAAGCCTAATATGCCCACTGCATACAAGGAGCCGACATGTACAATAGTTTTGTAATCCTGCAGCTTATCAATGGAGACTTCAGAGCTCTCGTACAGGTCTCCGCCAGTCTCCTCAGCAATCCATTCAGCATAACGATTAGCGCTGCCGTATTTAGTTTTATAAAGCACAATGGTTTCTTTTGAAAGGTCTGACATGATAATCCCCCCTGAAAATATATATAAGATTATTGTAAATCAATAGTTAGTATATTAATATTTTACCATATAGTGGATAGGGGTGCCATTTCATGTATTATATTTATATATCCAAACAAGGCTATTTTAAGGACATGCAGAATAGTATAATAAATATAATATTGATTACATGCAAAGCTTGTTCTGTGTTTGCATTGTGAGGGGGAATGAATATGGACAAAATGGAAAGGCTCAGGGCTATGTTTAATGAATACCATGAGCTTCAGGTCAACTATCAGAGGCTTGAGTGGGTGCTTTATACTGCCGGCTATGACTTTGGAATGGAGAAGGAATATGAAAAGATAGTCGAGATACTGAAAAGCAAAGAAAACTATGAGCTGATTCTTCAGTGTATGGAGCTTCCGCTATCACCTGAGGACAAGAGAAGGGTCGAAATAGTACATAATATTTTCAAGCCCTATCACCTTTCCGATGAGCTTAATGAGCTGGATATGGCGATACAGAAGAAGGTGAACGAGCTTTCCAAGCTTCTAAACACCTTCAGGTATACATTTGAGGGAAGACAGGTATCCTCTGTAGAGCTGGATCAGATATTAAGCACAGATAGTGACAGAGGAAGAAGAAAGAGTGCATACTTTGCAAGAAATCAGATAAACAAGCCCATGGTTGATGCAGGCTTTGCGGAGCTTATTAAGCTTAGGAAGGAATACGCAAGGAAGTACGGCGCAGGCAGCTTCATAAGCTATAAGCTGGAGCAGGCAGAGCTGAACACTGATATATTCGACAGCTGGCTGGACCAGCTTCATGAGCTGCTTCCAGGGATGCAGAAGCAGCGAGCCGAATATGCCAGAGAATACTTGAAAGATGATACAATAATGCCTTGGGATGAGCTGTACATAGAATCCAAGATAGCTCCGTCGCTGAACAGAACGGTTGATATGTCAGGCTATTATGATAATCTGAAGGAATTCTTTGAGCTGTTTGGAGTAGACATATCCAGGTTCAACATAACCTACGACATATTTCCAAGAGCAAACAAGTCGGAGTGGGGCTATAATTTCCCCATAGATACAGCAAAGGACTCCAGAATACTAACCAACGTAAAAAACAAGTTCTATGAATATGGAGTGCTGCTTCATGAGACAGGGCACGGTATACACTCATTCCTGATGGAGCCTGAAGAGGTTATACTAAATGAAGGGGTCAGCGGTATAATCAGCGAGGGAATAGCAAACTTTTTCCAAGGCTTCTTGTATGAACCTATATTCTTCGATAAGTTCTTCGAGGATAAGGAAAGTACGGCGCAGGAGTTCAAGAAGCTTAGAGAATATAAGAAGATAAACTCTTTACGGTCTATAAACAGAATATTTATTGACCATAACCTATATAAAAACGATGTTGAAGGCCTGGAGGACATATATAATATCTACTGGAACACCTATAAGGAGGTTTTGAAGGAGGAGCCCTTCGGGGCAGAGCCGCCATGGGCGTATATAATCCACTTTACAACTCATCCGATTTATCTGCACAATTACTTCATGGGAAGCTTGACCGGTGAAATGCTGGGAAAGGTATTCAAGGAGAAAACCGGTGCTGAAATTACAGAGAAGCCTGCAGAGTTTGGACAGTTCCTGATAGGCCAAGTTATAAAGCCCTCAGGAAGGTACAAGTACAATGACTTGTTCAAGAGAATCAGCGGCAGCGATTTCTCTCTTAAGTATATGCTGGAATAGAAGAGTGAGAAGCCCGATATTTAGGCCGGAACCCAATATCAGGCTTCTTTTTTGTCTCCTATAGTCATGTACTCTTCTTTGGTATAGAACTGACATGAGAAATAATTTTTATAAGACGTGAACCTTTTAGATGGTAAAATACTCTTATATACAGAATTGAGGTGAGAGCGTGGAGACTGAAGTATTGGTCAGAAAGGCAAAGCAAGGCGATAAGGAAGCTCTGGTGCAGCTTATAATGGCGCAGAAGCAGGACTATTACAAGCTTGCTTATGTATATATGAAAAACCCGGAGGATGCCATGGATGTCATGGAGGATATGATTGTGCTTCTTTATGAGAATATTGGCCGGCTGAAAAATGAGAGCTCCTTCTACAGCTGGAGCAAGACTATTCTGGTAAACTGCTGCAAGAACAGCCTGAAGAAAAGGAGCAGGGTTGTACTTCTGGATACCCTGAGGGAGGAAGCCGGCGATGACCCTGTAGGACGAAAGGATGAAGAGCTGCTGTTGGAAAAACATCTGGAGAGACTGAATATCAAGCATCAGGAGGCAATAAGACTGCGCTACTTTATGGATATGGATTATCAGAGCATAGCAGAGCTTTTAAAGGTTCCTGTAGGTACGGTAAAGTCGCGCATCTCAATAGGCTTGAGCAAGCTGAAAGCTGTTTTAGGAGGTGAAGAGCAATGAGCAGGTTGGAAGAAATATTAAGTAAGAAGAAGCTTGAAATTGATGAGCTGCAAGTGCCGGAAGAGTTGGATGCCAGGCTGAACAAGGCTTTGGAGAATAAAACAAAAGGCAGAAAGAGTAAAAGCGGTTTTAGAATGAAGGTTGCCGTATTGCTGATTGCTTTTGTATTGGTTACCTATAATATTGATACTCTTGCCTTTTATGGTAAGGAGCTTTTAGGCTTCGAAAATATTATGAACGGAACCTTGAGAGACCTGAATAAAATGGGCATGGGACAGACTATAGACAAGTCTTTTGAATTCTCAAACGGGGTTAAGGTCACTTTGAACGGAGTTATGGCAGATGACAATCAGCTCATAGCCTTTTATACAATTCATAATCCCAATGGCAGTGTAGATGATATTCATTTCTTAAGCAATCATATGAAAGGGGCAATTGGATTACATGACCCTGAAGGCGGCTCTGGAGAGCTAAACGATGATAAAAGCACCATAAGATGGGTAGAAGAATATGAACCGCCTTATGCCTTTGAGAAAAAGCTGATATGGAGATTTTCTTTGCTTTCAGGCAGCAAGAGTGAAGAGGGCGAAATCAGCTTTGTGCTGGATAGAGATAAGGCAATGGGGCATACCCTAAAGGCCAGGATAAATAAAGCTATAGAAGTTGACGGAAGCAATGTCAAATTCGATACGATAACTGCTTCACCAACAACTACAGTAGTAAAAGGGACGATAAAGAACATAGTAGAGCTGGCAGCAGATCAGATAGGCGGAGAAAGGCTGTACTCGCCCAATATCGGCATAAGACTTCTGGCTGACGGCAAGGAGATAGCAGTGCAGGGGACAGGTGTAAGTACGGACATGAATGGTATGAAATTTGACTTAAGGTACGATGCATTGCCAAAGGACACTGAAAAGCTCCAGCTTAATTTGACAAGCTTTGCAGCAGAGCACCAGACAGACCAATTAGTAGAACTGGCTGGTACTGAAGCGGGTAAGCATATACAAATCCAAGGCCAGGATATTACTATTGAAAGAGTGGATGAAATCAAAGGAGAGACCTTTGTTACTATCACTACAAGGGATACAGTGGTGTTAAGCAAAGTGTATCTCTTGGCAGACAATAATAAGGTGGAGCTTGAAGAAACCATAGACAACAAATTCGAAAAGAAGATTGATGGCACAATAACTCATACAAGAACTCTGAGATTCAAGACGGCAGCTAAGGAGCTAAAGCTTGATATAAGGCGTATTAGATATGAAAAGGCTTATGATGAGTATATAGACATTCCAATAGAATAGATAAATATAACACAAAACCACCCTCAAGCATACTATGTATATATACATACTATTTTTGAGGGTGATTTAATGTTTAATAATTTCTATAGGCAGCTTAGGCCTGCCATTCGTCAGATGATGTATTATAACGGTCATAGCGATTATATACTGGACTGCGATGATGGAGATGTAAACGGAGACAGGATAAGAGACAGCGTATGTACTGTGGGACACAGACCCGGGGATTTGCAGAGCCCTTTTGTAGAAGACATTGCAGTGCTCATACAGGATGGGGCGACTCACAAATACACAAGAATACCGCTGAAGGAAAGCCAAGGCTATAATCCCACAGTGTTTTTAGGGGATTTTACAAAGGATGGGGTTGATGATATCTTGGTAAGCATAGACTCCGGCGGCAGCGGGGGCTTCTCCTATGAGTATGTATACTCCTTCCTGGACAATAAAGCAAAGCTGCTTTTCGATTCTGAGGCTTACAGTCAGGAGCTTGAGTATGAAGTGAGCTTCATGGATAACTATAAGGTAGAGGTCATAAGTAAAACCATGAACACAAGATATATCATTGATATAAGCGACAAGGGTGCTGAATATCTATCGGAGCTTTACAATCCCAACGGCACCTTGAAGGAGAACATTGATACGCCTTTCTTGGGAGAGGTCATCCCCCTTGGCAATGTTTATCCGGTGGATTATGAGAGAGACAGAGTATATGACCTGAATATGATACAGCGAGTTATAGGGAAGTACAATGCAGATACCCTGGCATGGGTGCAGACCCTGCTGGTATGGGACGGAGAGAAATTCGCCCCCGAAAGGCAGGAGCTTTGCATATTTGGAAGTGAGCTAATGTAGGGGACGCTGCCCTCAGCGTCCCTAGCTGAGATTTGTGAAGCGCTGGGAACCGTCCCTAGCGCTTCGTGTGTTTATCCAAAAACTCTTCTACTTTCGCCTTGTAGGCTGCAGGTGCCACCCAGTAGGACATGGCATGCTCAGCTCCATCTATAATCAGCAGCTCCTTGGCTGAAGCTGCAGCATCATATAGCTGGTAAACCATTTTTGTAGGGACAAATTTATCCTCGCTTCCATGTATAAACAAAATCGGTTTGCAGGCATGCTCCACCTGAACCAAGGCAGAGGCCTCCTTAATGCTGTAGCCTGCTCTTATGCGGGATATAAGGCTGGTTACATTCAGTAAAGGAAACTTAGGCAGCTTAAACATTCTTTTCATGTGATAGCCAAGTATGCCTTCAACAGAGCTGTAGGCACAATCTGATACAATGCATCGCACATTGTCCGGCAGTTCTTCACCACTGGTCATTAGTACAGTAGTACCGCCCATAGATACACCATGCAGCACTATTTGACAGCTGCTGCCGTGCTTTTCTATCATGACATCAATCCACTGCAGCATATCCTTTCTGTCATGCCATCCAAAACCGATGTATTTTCCTTCGCTTTTGCCGTGACCACGCAGGTCGGGCATCAGTATGCTATATCCCAGCTCCTGACTGTAATATTGGGCAAAACTAGCCATTGAGCCGCTCCAGCTGCTATAGCCGTGCACCAGTATGGCGACCTTGTCGGAATTGTCAGCAGCAGGCAGGTATATTGCATTCAGCTTTAAGCCATCACTTGAATTTATAGTCAGCTCCTTGTAGTCTTGCTGCTTCAGCCACTCCTTGCTATGTACCCATTCGCCTCCGGAATTCATGCCCTTCAGGTCTTCGTCATGCTGTAGAAATTCTTTTTTTCTGCGAAGTATGGCATAGTTATAGAAGTAGCTGCCTGCCAGTAAGAGTATAGCCGCTATGGCTGCAGCTAAAAGTACAATAGTCAGAAGAACATCGCTATACATAAGCATCCCCTCTCTTTACTCTGGTCTTTAAAAGAATTATATCATCATAAGGCTTCGATATATACAATATATTCCACTTAATACCAAAAATCAATAATACTGACGGAATGATTTGTTTTATATATTTAGTCTAATTATTATCTTCTAATTGTTTATTATAATATAAACATAAAGCTGTGGGAGGTTTTAAGATGTCGATTACTACTCGCTGATAATTTTTTAATTAAAGATTATAGACGGAGGAGATATTATGACAGTTAAGCCTAGAAATTATAAAGGCAGAGAGGATTTCTTTGCTGTATCGGATTTTCTGATGGATACCTACAAACCGGGAGGCAGGTATCCAAACTGGCTGCAGCCTAGATGGGATTACATGCACAGCCATCCCAACCTGGATGCAGAGAAGCTTGACAAGATAGGCATCTGGGAGGATGACGGGAGCATTGTAGCGGTTGCAACCTATGAAAGTACCTTAGGTGAGGCATTTTTTAGCGTGCATCAGGACTATGCCTATTTAAAAAAGGATATGCTTGATTATGCTGAGCAGAACCTTTGTGCCGATTTGGAGAATGGAAACAAGGAGCTTGCAGCCTATGTAAATGATTTTGATGAGGAGCTTTTGGAGCTGGTCAGACAAAGGAGATATACAAGGTATGAGAGCACCAGACCGCCTCACTTTGGGATATCACAATTTGTCATACCCAGACCTTTCCCGGAGATAACTCTGCCAGAGGGCTATAGGCTGAAGAGTCTTGCGGAGGACAATAATCTGCATAAAATTCACAGAGTTATGTGGAGGGGCTTCAACCATGAGGGAGAGCCGCCGGAGGAGGGAATTCAGTGGAGAGTGCAGATGCAGTCCAGCCCGAATTTCAGGAAGGACCTGACTATTGTAGTAGAGGCTCCAAATGGCGATTTTGCAGCTATTTGCGGCATGTGGTATGAGCCGAAGAATAAGCTTGCATATGTAGAGCCCGTAGCAACAGATCCGACCTATAGACGCATGGGCTTGGGCAAGGCTGCTGTGCTGGAGGGTATAAGGCGCTGCGGGGAATGCGGAGCGACAGTTGCATTTGTTGAGTCAGACCAGCAGTTCTACTTGGATATAGGCTTTGAGAGAATGTTTTTCAGGCATCCCTGGGTAAAGGAATTTGAGACAAAATAAGTACAGTCGCATCATCCTGATGGAGGAAGGATATAGAGGAATCACTAGCTATCCAGTGGTTCCTTTTTTTTATGCAAAAGCGTTAGTGCGACTTATATAATGAGCAAAGATAATAAATAATAAGTATGAAGCAATATATGGAAATGGAAGAGGTTTATATGGGAGATGCAGAAAGAAACATCGTTGAAGTAGTCAGAGCGGATATTAATCTTACTCAGTTGAAGAGAAACATGGATTTTATACGCAAAAGCCTGAAGCCGGGAGTGAAGCTTATGACAGTGGTAAAAGGAGACTCCTATGGACATGGGCTGATACCCATATCAAGAGCTGTGGAGGCGTGGGGCAGCGATTGTCTTGGAGTCGTAAGGCTGACAGAGGCTGCAAGCCTGCGTGAGGCTGGGATTAAGCTGCCCATTGTTATGCTTGCCCCGCTAATGCCTGCTCAGGCAGAAGCGGCCATTAACCTTGACATATCACCTATGCTTGACAATGATATTATGGCGGCGGAGCTTGATAAGTATGCCGGCATTAAGGGTAAGAAAGTAAATGTCCATATAAAAATAAATACAGGCTTGAACAGATATGGAATTCTGCCTGAGGCTGCCTTGGATTTCATATTGTCAATTAAGGATAAATATAAAAACCTCTATGTGGAAGGCATATATACACACTTCAGAGACCCTGAGCTGAATCGTGATTTCACCGAAGGGCAGATCAAAAGCTTCAGAGATGTGTTGTCTAAGCTTTCTGAAGCGGGAGTGTGTCCTCCTGTAGCCCACTCCTCTGCCTCGGGAGGAATACTCATGTACCCGGAAGCGCAGTTTGATATGGTGAGGGTAGGCATTTTGCTTTACGGGCTGGAGTATGTAACAGGCAGGAAGCTTCTGCCCCAGAGTCTGCAGCCTGTGATATCCATAAAGAGCAATGTTATAAAGATAAGGGAGATTAAGGAAGGAGAGCATGGCGGTTATGGAGACAAGTTCATAGCTCACAGGGACAGCCGGCTGGCAATTATAGCAGCAGGCTACGGAGACGGCATATCAAGGGGCTGGAAGGAAGTGCTCATAGGAGGCAGAAGGGCACCGATAGTCAATTATTCTATGGATGGAATAGTTGCAGATATTACGGGTTTGCAGGAAAGCATAAGGGAGTATGATGAGGTTGTATTAGCAGGAAGGCAGGGAGACGAAAGCATCAGCTGGGATGAAGTCTGCCGCGGGATTAACGTGGAGGTGGATGAACAGCTTCAGCGGATAACCAAGAGAGTTCCCAAAAACTATTACTATGAATTTTGATATAAAAAAGTACTATTGCCGCTCTACGGACAATAGTACTTTGCTTTATGCATTTTACAGCTTGCTCATTATGATGTTCCTTACCTGGTCTGACAGCTCAACTTCCTCTTCTCGTGTAAGCTCTGCCGTTTCTATCATGGGGTGTATGAACATTTCTACCTCTGCCGGCACGATTTTGTTGTTGTTGCTCTCCATAAGCTTATAGGTGCCTTTTATAGTAACCGGTACGATAGGTACCTTGGATTTGGTGGCCAGCTTAAAGCCTCCTGCTTTAAATTCACCCATTTCGTTGCTTTTGCTTCTTGTGCCTTCGGGAAACAGCACAAGGGAATATCCGCGTTTTAGTATTTTGATGCCCTCTGAAATTGCCTCAGCTGCTTTTCTTAGATTTCCTCTCTCCATGAAGACGCAATGCATATATTCCATCCAAGTGCGAAGGACTGGGATTTTGCTCATCTCAATTTTTGAGATATAGCCCTTCGGCTTACTTACAAAGCTCATAAACATCGCTATATCGAAATTGCTTTGGTGGTTGCTGACAAACAATACCGGTATATCCTTCGGTATGTTTTCCTCTCCATATACCTTTACTTTTGCTCCGCTCATTTTTACCTGGGACATTGCCCAAGCTGAGACAGTCTTATGTATATACTCATCAGCCTCATATATTTTGTCTGCTTTCATAAGACCTTTTACTTTATATAACTGAGGTATAGTAAGTACCAGACTGACTGCAAAGTGTGCGTACCATGCTATAGTTCTTAACATTTTGACCTCCATAAGATTATTTACTATTGGGACAAGTTTTTTCTTACATTGATATATTATATCATAGATTTTTTCGGCAGCTGCAAAGCAAAAACATAAGAGCCGTGAAAAGCATAGTAAATTGTAGCAAATCAGCAGGAAAAATTTTTAAGAAGAAGGATAAAAAAATCAGAAAAACTGTCAATAATATTTATTGAGTCTTAGCAGTCCTTCATGAAAATTATGCCAATAAACCCACAAACAATTATAATTCACATGTTCAAGTTTATATATAAAAGCATATTATAAAAACATTTGCAAAAAATACATTCATCGAAAGGTGGAGATACAGAAGCATGACGGATGCAAAAGATTTTAAGCTAGTTATTATTGGCGGAGGCGAAGATAAAAAGGCTGATAAGAAGATTTTGAAGGAAGTAGTTAAGCTTGCGGGAGGTAAGGAAGCGAGAATTGGTATAGTTACAACTGCTACAAAGCTTCCGGAGGAAGTAGGACAAGAATATGAAAAATTGTTTAAAGATATGGGAGTCAGTGAAGTTAATACTATAAATATAGGGGGCAGAAAAACTTCAGATATCCACGGTACCATTGACAAGATAATGGACTACAGCTGTCTCTTTTTCAGCGGCGGAGACCAGCTTAGAATATCCAGCATAATAGGCGGTACAGACTTTCATAATCTGATACATGATTACCGTCGTGAAGGAAGGATAATTGCAGGCACCAGTGCAGGAGCATCCATGATGAGCCAAATTATGATTGTAGAAGGAGACGATGAGGAGGCTCCGGCCAGATGTACAATAAAGCTTGCGCCGGGAATGGGCTTGATAGATGGTGTAGTTATAGACCAACATTTCAATCAAAGAGGCAGAATAGGCAGGCTTTTTGCTGCTGTAGCTCAAAATCCAAGTATACTGGGAATCGGCATTGATGAAGACACTGCAATTGTTGTAGAGGGAAATGAAAAATTTTCTGTAATAGGAAACGGTGTTGTAACAGTAGTGGATGGAAGACATATAGAATATACGAACATAACAGAGCAGTATCCTGACGATCCATTGGCATTAACTAACGTTACTGTACACATATTGCCAGAACGTTATGGGTATAATCTTATAGATAAAACTGCCATTATAATTAGTGAAAAGCACTAAATAACCAATGTTATGGAGGCAATTGAATTGAAAATACAGGAGTTAAGGATATACGAAGGCAGAAACATTTATACTCACAGGCCGTGTATCAGAGCAGATATTGATTTGGAGGAGCTATGCGACACTCCAACCTGCAGCATACCGGGTTTTAATGAGCTGCTGCTGGAGCATATGCCGTCTTTAATCGAGCACAAATGCGCAAAAGGCTATAGAGGAGGCTTTGTAGATAGGCTTAGGGAAGGTACTTATTTAGCTCATGTGCTTGAACATATGTGCCTGGAAATCCAGAATCTTTTAGGCTATGATGTTGCTTTTGGAAAGGCAAGGCAGCTTGAGGAAGGAAGCACAGTGTATTCTGTAATATATGAGTATAGAAGCAGGACTATCGGTTACGAAGCCTTGCAGACAGCGATATATCTGACCAATGAGATTTCAAAGGGTTCAAGGCTTAACTTCAATGAGAAATTAAATGAAATCAAGATTAAGGCAGCAAAGCTGGATCTTGGACCAAGCACTGCAGCCATAAAGAAGGAAGCTGAAGAAAGAGGTATACCGGTTTTGGTACTGGGAAAAGGAAGCCTTCTTCAGCTGGGCTACGGTAAATACAGCAAAAGAATACAAGCCACTCTGACAGAAGATACAAGCTGTATAGCAGCTGATATATCCTGTGATAAGGAGCTTACCAAGGATTTGCTCAGAACGGCTGGAATACCTATTCCTGAGGGAAGAATTGCGGATAATCTGGGAGAGCTGCTGAGTTACGCAGAGGGACTGGGATATCCGGTGGTAGTAAAGCCAAACAGCGGAAATCAGGGCAAAGGAGTATCGGTTAAGCTCAAAAATCAGCATGAGGTGACAGCTGCCTTCGGCATTGCAAAGCAATTTGGCGAGGAAGTTATAGTAGAAAAGTTTGTTGAGGGTAAGCATTACAGAGTACTGGTAGTAAACGGAAGGGTAGTTGCCTGTGCCGAAAGAATTGCACCCTTCATTACGGGAAACGGTAAAAATACTATAAAAGAGCTTATTGAAATAGAGAACCTAAACCCTCTTAGAGGCGACGGACATGAAAAGCCTCTTACAAAGATAAAGATAGATCCTATAATGGAAATGCTCCTTCTAAAGAATGATATGGATGTGAACTATATACCGGCAGTAGGCGAGCAGGTGCTGCTTAGAGAAAACGATAATTTAAGCACAGGGGGCACAGCTATAGACATGACAGATGATATACACCCCGATAATGCAGAAATAGCAATACATGCCGCAGCTATAGTAGGTCTGGATATCGCAGGAGTAGATATAACCACAAGGGATATCAGCAATCCTATGCGGGAAGATAATGGTGCGGTTATTGAAGTAAATGCTGCTCCGGGCATAAGGATGCACTACTACCCGGCAGTAGGCAAGTCGAGAAACGTTGCAAAGCATATAGTGGATATGCTTTTTCCTGAAGGTAACAAGAACAGCATACCCTTGGTCGCTGTGACAGGTACAAACGGAAAGACCACAACAACAAGAATGATAAACAAGATATTGCAGGAAAAAGGCTATACTGTAGGGATGACCTCTACAGGAGGCGTTTATATAAACGACAAATGCATCATGAAGGGAGATACTACGGGCTATAGAAGTGCAAGAATGATATTGACGGATAAGCGCGTAGAGGCAGCAGTACTTGAGACAGCCAGGGGCGGTATAGTAAGCATGGGCTTAGGCTATGATTTGGCTGATGTAGGCATCCTGACAAATATTACCGAGGACCACTTAGGATTGGATGGAATAAATACCTTTGATGACTTAGCTCACGTCAAGGCTCTCGTGGTTGAAGCAATTAAGGATGACGGCTATGCTGTGCTAAATGCAGACGACAAATACTGTGCTGAGATTGGGGAACGCCTCAACAAGAATGTAATCTATTTCTCAATCAGCTTCAAAAATGAGATAATACAGAAGCAGATTACAGGGGGAGGCAAGGCGGTATATCTGAGAGAGGGCGATATATATGTATTTGACGGCAGAGAAGAAATCAAGCTGATGCACTCTTGGGATATCCCTGCTACCTTAAACGGGGCTGTAAGCTATAATGTCAAGAACAGTCTTTCGTCAATTGCCGGAGCTTACGGCTTGGGGGTAGAGCCTGAATATATTGTCAAAGCACTGAAGAAGTTCAAGTCAGATGATGAATGCAATCCGGGAAGATTTAATATATATGATGTTCATGGCTTCAAAGTTGTTGTTGACTACGGTCACAATATAGACGGATATAAGGAAGCAATAACAAGCCTGAAGAATATGAAGCACAACAGACTTATAGGAGTAATCGGAGTCCCCGGAGACAGGACGGAGACCAGCACTGTGAGAGTAGGACAGCTGTGCGGGGAGAATTTCCATCACATAATCATAAAAGAGGATAAGGATCGCAGAGGAAGAGACCCGGGAGATGTTGCTAAGAAGCTTATGAACGGCTGCATCATCGGAGGCATAGACAAAAACAATGTGATAATTGAGCTGTCAGAGGAAGAAGCTCTTAGAAAGGCTATGATGATGGCACAGCCTGAAGATATAATTATAGTCTTTTATGAGGACTATAACGGAGTAACCGGCACCATAAACGAAACAACCGAGCTGCTGGCAAACCAGCAAAATGTAGTAATCATGCAGAATGCATAGCAGGTGACAGATAACAGGTAACAGGTGACAGGTATTGTAGGGGACGCTGCCTTCAGCGTCCTGAGTGTAATAGGATGTAGGGGTCAGTTTCCATGCTGACCCAATATCACGCAAGACATGTCATATTGACACGGGAAGAAGCCTTTGAAAACAGTTGGGGAGCTATCTGTAAATCAGATAGCTTTTTTGGTTAAAACTTATATGTAAATATGATACACTAGAGGTAATATATCGGAGAGGAAGGTGTATCCATGAAGCTAAACAAAACGGAAAAAAGCTGGGCTCTTTATGACTGGGCAAATTCCGCTTACTCAATGACGGTAACCTCAACCATACTGCCGCTGTATTTCAAAATGGTTTTTCAAAACAGCGGGGGAAGTTCAACCCTTTCCACTGCATATTGGGGATATGCAAACTCCATTGCAACTCTGCTTTTGGCGATAATGGCTCCTATACTGGGAACTATAGCAGACTACAGAGGCTATAAAAAGAGATTTTTCATTATTTTCTTCAGCCTTGGAGTAGTATTTACAGCTATGCTGTCAATAGTTCCGAACACATACTGGTGGATGCTTCTTGCGTTCTATGTCATAACAGTACTGGGTTTCTCGGGCACTAATATATTTTATGATTCCTTCTTGGTGGATGTAACTGAAGAAAAAAGGATGGACAGAGTATCTACCATGGGCTTTGGGCTGGGCTATATCGGAAGCACAATACCCTTTATAATCTGTATGGCCTTAGTAATGCTGGCACAATTTGAAATTATACCCCTTGCTGTAGAGACAACCTTCAAAATAGCCTTTGTCATTACTGCGGTTTGGTGGGCTGTGTTCTCTATCCCAATGCTAAGAAACGTCAAGCAGGTCTACGGAATAGATATTGAGCCGAAGCCTGTTGTGAACAGCTTCAAGAGATTGGCAAACACCTTCAGGAATATAAAGAAGCATAAGACATTGTTTATGTTTCTGCTTGCATACTTCTTCTATATTGACGGCGTGGATACCATAATAAAGATGGCAACCTCCTACGGTGCAGATTTAGGGATAGGTACAACTGATCTGCTGCTGGTACTGCTTGTTACACAGTTTGTGGCTTTTCCTTTCGCTCTGCTGTATGGGAAGCTGTCTGAACGCTTCAAAGCCAAAACCTTGCTTTATGCAGGCATTACAATATATACAATAATCTGCATTTATGCGTACTTCATGGATAGTGTATTGGATTTCTGGATACTGGCAATGCTGGTAGGTACATCACAGGGAGGCATACAGGCTCTCAGCCGTTCCTATTTCGGCAAGCTGGTGCCTAAGGAAAATTCAAATGAGTTCTTTGGCTTCTATAATATATTCGGAAAATTCGCAGCCATCATGGGACCTTTCCTTGTAGGCTTTGTAACACAGCTTACAGGCCGTACAAATAACGGGGTGTTCAGTATAATTATACTTTTCGTAATCGGCGGCATACTGCTGACCAAGGTTCCTGATGCAGCGCCAAAGGTACAGGATAACTCAATAAATGAAGCGCTGTAAGCTAATCATTAGATAATTATATAGTTGAAGATCAAATAAGGGAGGCAATATAGTGTATACGCTTTATTGCCTCCCTTAAATATTTTTTGGATTATTTTGGTTTGACTATTGACAGTGTGACTGGGTGGTCATATAATGAAATTGAGAGCAAGTGACTGGGTAGTCACATAGAAAGGGGATTTATTACTAATGCCAAAACAGACCTTTTTCAATTTGCCTGAGGAAAAGAGAGAGAAGTTGATAGATGTTGCCACTGACGAGTTTGCAAAAAACAGCTTTAACAGTGCCAGCATAACTAAAATCGTTGAAAAGGCAGGTATAGCCAAGGGAAGTTTATACCAGTATTTTGAGGATAAGAAGGATTTATATAAGTATATATTGGAGCTATCCGCAAATAAGAAAAAGGAGTATCTGATTGAGTGGATGAACCGTTTGCAGCATCTGAGCTTCATAGAGATGATAAGAGAGCTTTACGTCAAGGGTGTGGCTTTTGCAGCGGATAATCCGAGGCTTGCAGGCATAGCAAACAATTTCATGAAAGAAAATGACACAAAATTCAAGGAAGAGATTTTAGGAATCAGCATAGAAAAAAGTAATCAGTTATTTGAGCAGCTTATAGAAAATGCAAAGAACAAAGGTGAAGTGAGCAGAAATATTGACACAAAGGTAGCGGCATTTTTAGTAACAAACCTGAATACTTCAATAGTTGACTATATGCTCACTTATATGACTTACGAAGAAATTTTTCAGAACAAGGAAGAGCTATTGGATAAGGTCGATAAAATGCTTTTTATCATGGAAAACGGATTTAAAGCAAAGTGATGGGAGGTGAGCTTATGCCGTTGTGGGGATGGATAGTTTTAATACTGGCAGTGTCGGCAGTTATGCTGCCAATTAAGCTGAAGCTTTTAAAGAAAATGACTCAAAAGAAAAAACGTACCTTTGAAGAGGAAGAGTAATGACAGGAGGCATAGAAATGATTAAAGTGAGGGACCTGTACCACTCCTATAACAATAATGAGCAATACGCTGTAAAGAATGTAAGCTTTGAGATAGCAAAAGGCGAGATATTTGGCTTTCTTGGGCCCAGTGGAGCAGGAAAATCAACTACACAGAAGATACTCATCGGCTTGCTGCCTTTGCAGAAGGGCAATGTAACTGTAGATGGAGCGGATGTCAGGAAAAGCAGCAGGGAGCTTTTCGATTCCATAGGAGTTTCCTTTGAAAGACCAAACGTATATAAGAAGCTTACCGGGGTAGAGAATCTGAAGTTTTATAGCGAAATGTTCGGAGTACCTACGGAGGATCCCTTGAAACTCCTCAAAATGGTGGGTTTGGAGGATGCAGCGCATAAAAAGGCAGGAGAATATTCAAAGGGAATGCTTCAAAGACTGGTATTTGCCAGGTCAATGATAAACAATCCAAAGATATGGTTCCTTGACGAGCCTACTTCCGGTCTGGACCCCAATACAACAAGCATGATTAAGTCCATTATAAGGGAAAAGCAAAAGCAAGGCACTACCATATTCTTAACCACTCATAATATGCATATAGCAGAGGAGCTTTGCGACAGAGTTGCCTTTATAACAAACGGAGAAATCAGTGCTATAGATTCACCGAGAAGCCTAAAGCTAAGCTTTGGGGAAAGGCTGGTAGCTGTAGAGTATATAGAGGACGGAAAATCTAAGAAGGAAACCTTATCCATGGTGGACGCAGGGCAAAAGCAGCGTTTGAACGATTTAATTACCCGCTGCAAGGTTGAGACAATGCATACACAGGAGGCTACTCTGGAGGAAATATTCATCAAGATAACCGGCAAGGAGTTGAAATAGCATGAAAAGATTATTTGGACTCCTGAAGAAGGATGCTCTGGTTGCCTTTAGAAACTACTTCTTCCTGATTATGCTGATTGCTGCATTTTTGCTGATTATTGCAGCCGACTTCCTGATACCGGAAAAGGCAAGCATGGATGCAAAGGTGCTGTACACAACTGAGGGACAGCAATCGGATAAGGCAAAGCTCCTGCTCGGTATGCTGGAGAGTGAGGAAGGAGCTAAAAGAGCTGACTCCAAGGCACAGATTATAGATAGTATGAAGAAGGACAAAAACACAATAGGAATCGTAGTAAGGCAGCAAAATGGAGAGCCGGCAGTAGAAATCCTGCTGCAGGGCTACGAAAATGAGAAGAGCAAGAGAGCTCTCGCCTTATCCTTCGGAGCAGCACTAAATCCGCAGAACGTGGACTATAGCAGTATCGAAGATGTGGTACTGCAGCAGAGCACAGGGATAAATGATATACCGCTGAACAAAAGCTTTGTGCCTCTTATGATTTTCGTTGAACCTGTTATGCTTGGATTTATATTTCTAGCTACACTCATATTTATGGAAAAGGAAGAGGGTACAATCAAAGCCTATCTGGTATCTCCGATTCGGATAGGAGAGTACCTGATTTCTAAAGTTGTAGTTATGCTGCTGCTGGCCTTGATTTCCACCATATTGATAACAAGCTTCACTGTGGGGCTTCAAGTTAATTGGCTGCTGCTTCTGCTTACAGTTGCCGCAGGAAGTATTTTCGGTTCCACCTTGGCGATGTTTATTGCCAGCTTGTTTGACAGCTTGTCAAAGGCTATGGTATGGCTGATTGTAACAAGCTTAGTATTGACAGTACCCATGGCAGCATATTTTGTACCCAGCTTCTCCCCAAGGGCTGTAACAATTATGCCCACCTATAATCTGCTGTTTGCCATAAGGGAGGCAATATTTCCGTCAGGCAGCAGTATGATTATATATCAGAATATCGGCGGCTTGTTAGCAATGAGTATAATACTCTACGGGGCTTCGACCTTAATCTATAAGAGAAGCTTGCTTAGAGACTAGGAGGTGCAGGAGGATGAGAAGACTATTATCTATATTCAGAAGAGATGTGAAAAGCAGTGTAAGGGAATTCTTGCTGCTGTATATCATACTTGCACCTATAGTTGTAACCATAGGCTTGCGCTTCTTCATACCAAGCGTAAATGCAATTTCCCTCCAGTTTGCACTGGACAAAGGCATGGAGGAAGCCGCTGTGCAGGAGTTTGAAAAATACGGCAGAACAGAGCTTTTAGACGGGAGAACAGCCCTTGAAAACAGGGTAAATAAAGTGGATGACATAATAGGAGTGCTGCAGAAGGAAGACGGCGGCTACGTAGTGATTACGCAGGGTAATGAAAAGGAAAGCGCAAAGCTGATGGCATATCAGATATTAAGCGGCATGAAGAGCCAAGGTGCTGAGCGGGCTGTAACCTTCAGTGATATCGGTGCCAAAATATCCTCGGTAGCGGTATATGGGGCCAGCTCGGTGATTCTCATGGCAATACTTCTCGGGGGAATGGTCATTGGGCTCAATATCATTGAAGAGAAGGAGGACATGACCATAAGCGCTTTAAGCGTAACGCCGATGAGAAGGCTGGAGTTTATTGCAGGTAAAAGCATTGTAGGTTTTGTTCTTCCTGTGATAGAGGTTTTGGCAGTCATATGGATATTGGGGCTTAGGGATGTCAATGTGGGGATGGTTTTGGTTATGACCTTATCCAGCTCCATCATAGCTGTCATATTCGGCTTCCTGATGGGCGTGCTCAGCAGCAATCAGATTACAGGCATAGCCAATATGAAGTTCCTTCTGATATTTGTATCTGCATCCTATATCGGAGCAGCTGTACTGCCAGCTGATAAACACATCTTTCTATATTGGTCGCCTCTTTACTGGAGCAGTATAGGTTTGATTAGGGTTATAGCCAATACTATAACATGGGCACAGATAGTGCAGTACACAGTATGGATAATTGCCTTGACAGGCTTGGTATTTCTGCTTTTCAAGGGAAAGATACAAAAGGGACTAACATAGAAGAAAAAGGCTCCATAGGGAGCCTTTTTCAGCTTGCAGAAATGCTTTCATCCTCTTGAGAGCCCGGCTTATTGAACTTAATCCAGCTTCTTTTGTACAAATAATGCAGATACATTACAAGCCGGTCATAGACAGGCTCACACTTGGAACCAAAATCCTCAACAAGTATTTGTCCGATATCATACACTGACCTGCAGCCGTCCATCAGCTGCCATACCTTGCTGCCCAGCTCATCCAGCTTGATTTCTGTGGTAGTCGGCTTCTTCACAAGCCATGCCGCAAATCTTTCTATAGGCTTGTTATGCTCAAATATCAGGTGTATGATATTTTGGTCTTCTATCCAGTTGTTGTGAATCTTAATTGGAACATAAAGAAGAAAATTATCCTCTTCTTTATTTTGTTGCTTTCTTTTCAACATATTTTCACGCCCTTACTGTGATTTGCTCACTTTTGCAGTGTAGCTGTACACCCAGAAGGAGAGCAGCAGGAAAATAACTGTAGCAGTTATGGGATGGCCTGTTATGGCGCTGAAAGCCGCTGCTCTGCCAAAGGCTATATCAATACCCAAGCCTGCGAAGGCAGCTACTACAATACCCATAAGGGCATCGCCTGCAACCAGGCCTGAGGACAGCAGAACGCCTTTTTCAACCTGCTGTTTAGCAAGATTTTCATCTTTTCGGTATTTCTTTTCTATAAGCACTCTGATTATACCGCCTATTACTATGCCGCCGGACAGATGGATTGGGAGGTATAAACCCAGTGCAAAGGTCAGTACCGGCACTCCCGCCAGCTCGCACATTATTCCGAAGACGGCACCGATTATTACAAGAGTCCAAGGAAGCTGAGCTGTTAATACGCCTTTTACCACCATGGACATCAATGTAGCCTGCGGAGCGGGAATATCTGAACCGATTTGTATGCTTCTGGGAGTACCTCCTACGATAAAGGTTGTTTTCAAATTCTGACCGGCTGAACCTGCTGTGGATATTGCTACGCACACTATAGCACCTGCAATTATCGTAGTCATCATACCCGCATTGCTTACTTCACCCATCAAACGAAATACAGAGGCGATGATAAGCAAGGATGCTATAGTCATGCCTGATACAGGATTGTTGGATACTCCTACGATACCGACCAGTCTGGCTGATACCACTGCAAAGAAGAAGGAAAATACGACTACCAGTATGGAGCCTGCAGCACCAAGATTGATGGCTGGTAAAAACCATGCCAGGAAAAATACAAGAGCTGCACCTACAATGACCCAGGTCATAGGGATATCCTTTTCTGTTCTTTTTATTCCCCCGCCTCCTGTGCCAAAGCCGCCTATGGCTGAACGGAAGGAGCTTATTATTGCCGGCAGGGATTTTGCAAGACCGATAAAGCCTCCTGCAGCAACAGCACCTGCACCTACATATCTGATATAGGCGCTCCAGATATCCCAGGCCCCTAAGTCCCTGATAAGACCGGCAGCAGGAAATAAAGGCTCTGTAAGGCCGCCGCCTATATACTTGATTAGAGGTATTAGACCAAGCCATGCTACTACTGAGCCTGCCATCATATATAATGCAGCTTCTATACCTACGATGTAGCCGACGCCCAGTAAGGATGCCAAAACGTCTATGCCGAATATGGTGTTTTGCATAGGCCTGATGGTCCATTCAGGCTCCTCCATCCAGAATTTGAAGCCTCCGGAAAAAATCTTATATATACCGCCTACGGTAAGACCTGTTATAACAGTTCTGAAGCCGGTTCCCCCTGTGCTGCCTGTTACAAGGACCTCTGCAGCTGCCATGCCCTCAGGATAAACCAAGCTGCCATGCTCCTCTATGGTCAGAAATCTCCTTAAAGGAACGATGAATAAAACACCCAAAAGACTTCCAAGCAAAGCTACTACAGTGATGGTAGTGATATCAAGGGATAAGCCCCAGATGATTACTGCCGGCAGGGTGAAGATAAGTCCACCTGCTATGGATTCTCCAACAGAGCCTACGGATTGTATCACATTTGCCTCTAGAATATTGTTCCTTCTAAGAATACCTTTAAGAATACCTGTAGCAAGGATGGCGGTAGGGATAGAAGCGGAAATAGTCAAGCCTACCTTCAAGCCAAGATATGTATTTGCAGCACCAAACAATATTGCAAATAATGCACCTAATATAATAGAAGCTGCGGTGATTTCAGGCAGAGCCTGACTTGCAGGGATATAAGGCATATAGTCATCGCCTTTTACCCCGCCATAAGCGCTATGTGAAAGCCCCTTCTTTTCTTCCATATAAATTCCTCCATTCCGTTTTAATAGATTAAATAGAAAGAATTGCACTTCTCTAGAATAGAATGCCAAATTTTCTGCTGTTTATTCTTTTGCAGACCTTGCATATAATGAGCCTTCTACGCAGATTCTATATTAATAAGTAAAAAAGAGGTGATAGAATGCGTAAGGGCTTACAAAATCCAAACTCTATAGCAGGTGTGAGGGAGCTGCGTATGGAATTTGCGCAGGAGCTTGGAATACAGGATTTGGGTAAGGTAGAGAAGGACGGAAACGACGCTCGGAACGAAATGATAAACAGAAGGCTTGTAGATAGAGCAAGATTCAACTTAATAGGATTTAAATAACAGCAATAAAGACCATCCCCATATGTGTGATGATATAGGGATGGTCTTTGTTTATATTATTTATACTGAGGTGCTTCCTGTATTGTAAATTTATGGTATAATGCTATTAGTATATATAATAAATTATATATAAATAAATATATATCGGTTCCGATAAGTAAAGAGGGGTGAAGACAATGTTCTTAAGGGTAAAATATACTGGACTTGGAGCAGGTATAATTCTTATAATTATTATAGCAGTAATCATAAGCATATTTGCCAAGGGAGCTTCCGGCAACAGCATCTTATATGTACTGCCGGAAAAGGATTTTGATTACTACGAGTTTACAAAGTCCCATGATATGCTTGTGGAGCATGGCTATAAGGTAGCTGTTTCAAGTACCGTAAAAGGCAGTATCACAGACGATAGAGGAAATAAATATGAATGCAGCCTTCTGGTAGGAGAAGTCAACATAAAAAATTATAGAATGCTTGTACTGGTAGGTGGAGACGGGACAGAGCTGATACTGGAAAATATGGAAATAAGGAAGCTTATACAGCAGGCTGACAAGGGAAACAAGTATATAGCGGCCATTTGCTATGCCCCTGTAGTACTTGCCAATGCGGGAGTTCTGAAGGGTGAGGAGGCAACTGTGTATCCAAGCCATAAAAAAGAGCTGGAGGACAACGGTGCTATATATAATAGTGACAGTGTAGTGGTATCAAACAATATTATTACTGCAGGCGATCCGGGTGACACCAAAATATTTACAGACAGTATAATAGAACTGCTGGGGACTAAATAAAATAAATCGGGTTATGGATGATGGGGAGAGGCGTATGAAGGGACAAAAACGAATAAGAGACTATGGTATAAGAATAGGAAGTATGGAAACCGGAAGGCTGAATTCAATCACAGATGTACAAGGGGTGCATGTAGGGCACTGCACCTTGCAGGGGGATGACATAAATACAGGCGTGACTGCCATAAAGCCTCATCAGGGCAATTTGTTCAGGGAAAAGGTGACTGCGGCAAGCTATGTCATAAACGGCTTCGGCAAAACCATGGGAACCATCCAGCTTGAAGAGCTGGGGACTATAGAGGCTCCTATAGTTTTGACAAATACCTTAAGCGTAGGGACTGCCCATCAGGCTGTAGTGAGATATATGCTGCAGCAAAATGAGGATATTGGCGATACAACAGGAACAGTCAATCCCATAGTATGTGAATGCAATGACGGATACCTGAATGATATAAGAGGCTTACATGTAAAGGATGAGCATGTGCTGCAAGCTTTGGAGGCTGCCGGAGAAGAGTTCCTTGAAGGGGCTGTCGGTGCAGGAACAGGAATGACCTGCTATGGTTTAAAGGGTGGTATAGGAACAGCCTCAAGGCGCATTTTACTTGGGACTGAAGCTTATACTATAGGAGTGCTTGTTCTATCAAATTTCGGCAGAAAGAATGACCTTACTATTGATGGCTTTAAGGCAGGACAGCTTATATATAGGTTGGACAAGGAAAAGGAGCTGAGCAGTGATAAAGGCTCTGTAATTATTGTGCTGGGTGCTGATATACCTATGACCCACAGACAGCTTAAGAGAGTGTGCAAGAGAACTGCTGCCGGACTGAGCAGGACAGGTACGCACTTTGGAAACGGCAGCGGCGATATAGTGATAGGCTTTACAACGGCAAACAAGGTCAAACATTATGAAGCGGAAAGCTTTATAGGCATAAGGGCGCTAAATGAGAAGAGGATAGATGAAGTGTTCAGGGCTGCCATAGAGTGCACCGAAGAAGCTGTGCTTAATTCCCTTATCTGTGCAGATACCACAAAGGGCAGGAGCGGTCATGTCATACACTCTTTGAAGGAGTATATATCAGAAATTGCTTTGAATAAATAGAGATAAAAAAAGGTGAAGCAGGATGCTTCACCTTTTTTATGAAAAGTGGATAATTAATTTGTTTTTAACTCTATTACCCCTGTTACTTCACTATTTACATTTGTGAAGGAATCCATAGCTTCTTGAGTTGCAAAGTATATATTTCCATCAACCTTAGTGTTAGTTATATTGAAGTTGTTGCTTTCAACATAAATATCACCAATAAAAGTTCCATACTGTAAAGTAGTGTTTGGACTCTTAACAGTCAGCTTAGGAACTGTTAAAGTGAAGCTGTGGGTAGCTATCTTCTTGTTTTCAGGATTGTTGTGAGTGTAAAGACCAATCTTACGCTTTAAATCCTTTGCAGGGTCATTCTTATCATGGAATGTGCCTTCAACTACAAGCTCTTTATCGATAACAAGGTCTCTAAGAGTAGTAATAATCCAAGTACCGTCTTTGCTTATTGCCTTCTCGAAAGCAGCAGCGTCGCTGACTATTGAAGCAGTTGATACAGCATCAACATCTGCAAGTATAAGCTCACCTGTTACAGTACTGTTTGTATTTGTGAAGGTATCCTTAGCTGATTGAGTTACAAAGTATATGTTTCCGTCAACCTTAGTATTAGTTAAGTTGAAGTTGTCAGCTCTAACATAGATATCACCAACAAAAGTACCATATTGCAGAGTAGTGCTTGGACTCTTGATTGTCAGTGATGGAGCTGTCAAAGTAAAGCTGTGTGTGGCTTTTTTCTTATCATTTGGATCATTGTGAGTGTAAAGACCAATCTTACGCTTTAAAGCCTTTGTAGTATCATTCTTATCATAGAATGTGCCTTCAACTACAAGAGCTTTGTCTGTAGTTAAGTCTCTTAATGGACAAACAATCCAAGTACCGTCTTTGCTTATTGCCTTTTCAAAGGCAGCTACATCATTTACTAATGAAGCAGTTGATACAGCGTCAACATCCGCAAGTATTTGGTCACCTGTTACTTTGCTGCCGGCGTCCATTTTGAAGGTATCTTTAGCCTCCTGAGTAACGAAGTATATGTTTCCATCCACTACAGCATTAACTAACTGGAAGTTTGCAGCTCTTACATATACGTCACCCTTGAAGGTTTTGTTTTGGATACTGTCATTTGCGTTTGAAATTGTCAGCTTTGATGGAGCTGCTGTTGCATTCAGCTTTCCTAGAGTCTTAGGACCAACTATTCCATCAACCTTAAGTCCGTTTTTACTTTGGTAATCCTTAACTGCCTTTTGTGTTTGATTTCCGAAGATACCATCAATCGCAAGGGTATATCCGTTATTCACCAAAAGAGTCTGTAAAAGCTTAACATCAGCACCCCTTGAACCATATGCAAGTAAACGGCTAATTTGAGTAGCTGTAGCTGTAGCTGGTGTAGTTGTAGTCGGCTTAGCAGCCGGAGCCGGTGTTGGCTTAGTAGCCGGAGCCGGTGCCGGTGTTGCGTTGGTAGCAGCAGCAACAACGTCTACACTTTTTCCATCTGCTATGAAGCTTTCAGAAGCATATACGGCAGATGTTAGCATAAGTGATGCAACGAGAGTAAATGAGACTAGTTTTTTCAATTGTTATCCCCCTTTTAATTTTATAGGCTATAGCTAATTTATAAAGAATGTTACGAATTTAACTAAGAATGTTGCAAATTTAACAAAGAAAATTATAATTGCGTGAGACTCTTAATGGTTTGTGAGCTATATAAATTAATCAAGCCTACTATTGCTTATTAGCATTGATAAATATTCTACAATGAATAAAGTTTCCCTGCTAAAAAACATTACATATTGAAAAAAATTTAACAAAAATGAGTATTTGCAATGCGCGTGTAATTATATGTAAGCATTTCCTGTATATGTATTATTGAATATATATACAGGTTTATGTATAAAAAGAATCTTCTGTCTCATAACGACAGAAGATTCTTTTGCATTACCTGATATAATTTACTGCATTTTCTTTTCTTATAGGGGCTTCAGGTGCCGGGGCAGAAGATTTATAGCCTAAGCAAGCAGCATGCAGCGGCTTATAGCCCTCAGGGATGCCGAGCTCCCTTTTCCATTGCTCAGCTTTTTCACTGTTGAAGAGATGTACAGGGGTATCTACCCAGCAGGAGCCTATTCCCAGTGATTCTGCCGCCAGAAGAATATTCTGCATTGCAGCTGCACAGTCAGCCTCTGGCATCACTGCCTTTGTATCACCGCTTACCAGTAAAGCTGAGGGCGCGTTGTGGAAGATGCTGAAATCTGCTCTTTGCACCATTTCCAGAAAATGAGGATTGTCTGATTTCTTAAGATATTCTTTGGTGTCCTCGGACATTCTTTTCATAATATCCTTATTTTGTATTACAGTAAAGTGCCAGGACTGCTGGTTAACAGCGCTGGGTGCAAACAAGCCTGCATTTACAATTGTCTCAAGCTCATTATCACGGAGCTGTTCCGGTTCAAAGCTTCTGAGACTTCTTCTGTTCTTAATGCTTCTAAGGGTTTCGTTATCCATAATATCTCTCCATTTCATACAGCCGAAGCTTGTATATTATTCATCTAATTAAAATATGTGCTGTTTCAGTTATGTTTATACTTTATTTAACAATGGAGGATTTCAAGCACGCAAAGTAGAAATATAAAAGGTTATTATTTGATGGTTTATGACTTATATAAGGAGGAGTTATTATGTATTCAAAAACTTCAAGCAAGCTAATCGAACTGTTACGAATGGAGGTAAAGCCGGCCTTGGGCTGTACTGAGCCCGGTGCTGTAGCTTTGGCTGCTTCCCGGGCGAGAGAAATATTGGATGATTCTGTAGAGAACTGCAAAATTTATGTAAGCCCAAATATTTATAAGAATGGGATGGGTGTAGGTATACCCGGTACTGATCAAGTAGGGCTTATGGCAGCCGCCTGCATGGGTATAGCAGGAGGTGATTCCAGTCTCGGACTAAGCGCTTTGGAGACTGTAGGCAGTGATGAACTCATACTGGCAAAGGAGCTGGAAGACAGCGGGAAGGTACAAATTCATGTTTATGATACCACTGAGAAAATCTACATACAGGTGGATATGAAGGGTAAGATAAATTCTTCAAAGGTTTTAATTAGAGGAAGGCATGATGAGTTTGTATACATTCAGAGAAATGATGAAGTTTTTCTTTGCATCGACAATGAGGAGGCGGGAGAGGAATCCAGTCAAAACCTGCTTGCCAGTCTTACCATAGAGCAGCTCATTAAAGAGGTAGAACTATTTGATTTTGAAGATATTAAGTTTTTGCTTGAAGGCTTGGATATGAATAAAACGGTCTGTGAAGAAGGGCTGAACCATAAATTGGGAGCAGGAGTAGGCTACTCCATGAAACAGGCTTTGGACGACGGCATAATTGCAGATGACGTAGTCAATAGAGCTATTATGATGACTTCTGCAGCATCAGATGCCAGAATGTCTGGAGCTGTGCTGCCGGTAATGAGCTCTAATGGCAGCGGCAATAACGGCTTGACCGCCATTCTGCCTATTGCGGCTTATGCAGAGAAGTTTCCGCAAAGTGATGAAAGGATGGCAAAAGCACTAGCTATCAGCCATCTGCTGACAGCATATATAAAGAATTTCACAGGCAGACTATCAGCTATCTGCGGCTGCGGTGTGGCGGCAGCCACCGGATCAGCTTCAGGTGTAGGCTGGCTTATGAATTTGAACTATAAGCAGATTGAGGGTATCATACACAATATGATTGGAAACCTAAGCGGCATGATCTGCGACGGAGCCAAGCCGGGTTGCGCTTATAAGCTGGCTAGTGCAGCCGGGGCTGCCATACAAAGTGCATTGTATGTAAAGTACGGCTCTGTAATACCGAGCTTAAACGGCATCGTAGGCAGTACGGTGGAGGAAAGCATCAGAAACCTTGGAACAGTAAGCAACAAGGGCATGACGGTGACAGACAAGGTAATTGTAGAAGTAATGGACTCCTCACATAATAAGGCATTGAATTAAGATAAACTTATGCCCCCGGACAAGGTATGGGAACCTTATCCGGGGGCATATTTTTCATACATACCTATTCAACTCTTCAACAATCTTTACGGTATCCACCATCATAGACTCAACCAGCTGTTTGTTGGCTTCTTCATGAAGTCTGGATTTGATGTCGCCGTAGGCCTCAATACCCAATCTTTCTCCGTGTAAGGCTGTCTCAATAATGCTGTTGTTCATATATTTCTGTGGGCTGATTTTATATCTTACCTCGGACATGATGCCGGGAACACCTGATGTATTGACCGGATTGCCGCCCAGCTTCTGTATCCTCTCGGAAAGCTCAATAGCATGGAACTTATGCCTTTCCTGCATATCCTGTAAGCGCTGCTTCAAATCCTCATCCCTGATATCCTGGATATAATGGTCAAAGCCTTCAATAGCCATATTTTCACCTTTTAGAGCTTTATTCAGCTCGTCGATTTCATTCTGTTTCATAATTTCACGCTCCTTTCCTACTTTATTGTTTGTAATAGTTGGAGTTTAATTCGCAGAGTATTAGAAATCTTTTTTCACAATTCTCTTAATTCTCATTTATAGATGGTATAATGAAAATAATTGAATTATATAAATTAACTTGATTTTGGGGGATTTATGAGGACAAAAGGATTAAGCAGGCTGAATATGTATGTAATTCTATCAATATCTGCAGCGGCTATTGCAGGATGTGTTTTGCTGAGTCTTTCTCTGGTTTACGGTTTCTCAATCAGCATAATTGTAAGTATGCTGATTTTTATGCATAGAGGCTTCCGGCTGAGAGAATTAAGCAGCATGATTATATCAGGGGTATTGGAGTACCGGGTTTTGTATGTGCTTATACTTATGATAGGGGTGACAGTATCAGTATGGATGGGCTCCGGGGTGGTCCCCTCTATGATTTACTATGGCTTTGAATATTTAAAGGAAATGAATTTTATATTAGCTGCTTTCCTGATTGTATCCATCAGCTCGGTGTTTATGGGTACGGCTGTAGGAACTATAAGTACGGTAGGTATCGCCATATTAGGTATAGGACGTGGTCTTGGCATCCCGACGGCTGTGCTTTTGGGTGCTATTGTATCAGGAGCTTTCATAGCTGATAAGATATCACCGATATCAGGACTTCTGAACTTAAGTCTGAATGCAACAGGGACTGACTATAAGCAGGCCTTCGGGTCTATGCTGAAGACACTCATACCAAGTCTATTGATTTCTTCTATTATATACTATTTCTTAGGCACTCAATACATCGCCGGGATTGACATGACAAGAATCTCAGAGCTGCAAGCCGGCATGAAGGAAGCATTTTTCATATCTCCTTACCTATTGCTGATGCCTCTGATTATTGTAGTCATATCTTCCTTTGGAGTTCAGACTATTTATTCAATCCTGGCGGGACTTTCAGGTGGAGTAATAATCAGCTTGACGCTTCAGGGTATGAGTATGGGTGAAATGTTAAAGGCAGTATTTTTCGGATATAAAGCTGCCACAGCATCTACGATGTTGAACCAGCTGCTTATAAGCGGAGGGGTGCTTTCCATGGTGGAGGTGCTTATGATTGTCATCGGGGCTATTGCCCTAAGCAGCCTGTTGGAGGGTACCGGCATAATAAACGGTGTAACTGGCTCTATAGTAGCATCTATCAGGAATAAAGGAGAGCTTATAATAAATACTGGCTTGATAAGCGGAGCTCTGACTATGCTGACCTGTGACCAGACTATGGGCATAGTGCTTCCCGGCAGGCTCTTAAGGGATAAATATGAAGAGCTTAATGTGGACAGAGGGATTTTTGCCAGAACCATTTCTGATACGGGTACGATAATAGCACCTCTTATGCCATGGAATATCAATTCGCTGATAATTGCAATGATTATGGGAGCTTCAATACCATTTCA
>JAQZBM010000006.1 GCA_029238945.1 Clostridia bacterium | reverse complement strand
CTGCGTAAGTCTGCTTATTTTGCTTTTCTTTCCCTGCTCTGGTCTGCATTTGTGCTCTCACCTCTTGAAATTTACTCTCTATATGCAAGTAAATTTCAGGGCGGATTTTACAGCCTGATTTTGAAATTTATTATCTTCTGAATAGAAAAGTTTTTTTACTCATAGACCTCCATGCGCTTCATAGTATCTTTATCTAACATCATGAGTAAATTTGTTTATACTAATTACAGGATTTTTTTGTAATTTATAGAATAATATCCATTAAAATACTTTATTTTGAGAGGTATATATATGAATATTGCTCATTCTACAAAGTTTAAAGACTCAGATCCCCAGTCCACTACTAACAAAATAAGCTGTATTCTCGAGCAATTAGGTATTGTAACTGAAACTGACTGGCTTGATTCAGAAGTCGGCACCTATTCTTTACGCTTGACTATAACCGGTACAGATATCGGTACCAATGGAAAAGGCACTTCTCGCTCATATGCCCTTGCAAGCGCATATGGTGAGTTTATCGAAAGGTTTCAAAACCTTCTTCTTTCTAAGGATGACCTAACAAGAGAATTATTGCAGTATGGGGATTTTTATTACGCCCCTGACGAAAAAACCCTTAGTGTCGAAGAGATAAAAAGCTGTACAAATGGAATTGTTGATGTACTGCTGTCGAGACTATTTCTTAAAGATAAGGATTCCCTTAATTCAGATAGCCTTTTTCAGATTCTGGATCATTTAAACATCTGCGATGACTCTGATAAATTTGTCGCTCTCCCATATTATAACTTTAAAACCGATGAAGTCAGCTATGTGCCGTGTGTATTGACTTCTCCCCTCGGAAGTACCGGCATGTGTGCAGGCAATACACCTGAAGAAAGCATTGTACAAGGTATATCTGAAATACTGGAAAGATATGTACAATACGAAATAATACAGAAATCCATCACTCCACCTACAATACCAAGAAATTATATCGATGAGTACCCTGAGATAGCTGAAATAATCTGTAAAATTGAACAATCTGGTCAGTATGCTGTTATTCTTAAGGACTGTTCTTTAGGCAAAGATTATCCCGTGGTATGCTCTATTGTAATTGATCGACATGCCAATTCCTATAGAGTGTGTTTTGGAGCACATCCGTCTTTCAAAATAGCCGCTGAAAGGTCACTGACAGAGCTTTTCCAGGGGACAAGCTTATCTCATCTCACAAATAAGATAGAACTGGATTTCAGCAATGAGGGAGTTACCGAACCAGAGAATATAATTAGTCTGACTCACAAACAGTACGGTAAATATCCGATTCAATTGTTTGACAATGAATACAGTTATGACTTCAAGCCTTTTAAGGATGTAAGCGGGATGAATAATGGAGAACTATTGAGACATCTGCTTGATGAGCTTTTATCCGAAGGTCATCATGTGCTTGTAAGAGATGTAGGTTTTCTAGGTTTCCCCGCTCATCATATTCTGATTCCGGATATGAATAACCCTAAGGGGGTTAGCTATGCTACGATACAGGACCGAATTGAATTTTTCTATTTCAAAGGTTTTATGGATAATCTGTTTAGTATTACTGACGAGCAGCTTAAACAGCTTTCAAACTATATACTCTACAAGCTTAATCACCCTAGCCAGTTGTTTTTCTTCAATGAATTTTGCCCATATGCTATTAATGATATGTTCAATGCTAATTTCTTGGCTCCGGCACTCTTTGTTGCATTATCTTATTTTAAGCAAGCTTGTTACAAATCTTCATCTGACATTCTAGGGTCAGTGTTATCCTATTTCGATAATCAGCAACTTAGTGCCAGCAAAGCACACTCCTACATAAAATGCCTAAAAGCTGTAAGTGATGCCAGATTGTATAGTATAGATGATAAGAAAGCTAATTATATAATTTCTGCATTTTACCTAGCTGAAATAGTTGAATTTATTACTAAACATACAAGCGGAGAAAAGAATATTTTTTCTCTGATGTTTCAGCCGACTAGTCCCGATGATTGCAGTGTTAGTCCTAAAAAGGATGAATACTGGGATATCCGCTGCAAGAGAAAAGAAATTATGAAAAAAAATATGCCAGATCAAAGGCTATTAGAAAAGCTATATAACTCTTATAATGAAAGGAGGTGAATACTATGTTGAAATATGATCCAAAGGCAACAGGCAACCTCATTCTTAAGAAACCTGACCCAGAGGTAACATCAAATCTTGTTCTTAAGAATCCAGATCCACATGTAACACCAAATCTTATTCTCAAGAGCTGGGACCCAAAAGCTACAAGTAATTTGGTTCTCAAATAGTTAAGTTGCCCAAATATAAAAGCAGTTCATACTAGATGGCTGCTTTTATATTTGCTATAAATTAGTGCTTGAATCGATATTACGCCCTGCCGGCAAAAAGAATGCTCCTGCAAAGGCTAGCGCTGCCATACCATATAATGCCGCTGCAATATAGTAAGGCAAATCATAGCTTGCATATTTCATTATAAAGCCTGCTGCAGAGGTGCTTACTCCCTTTGCAATATATGATAAGAAGTAGATTACACTATTAAACGTTGAGCGTTCTTCCTCGCTCACCAGCTCCATGGTTATAGCCTGGCTGGCAGGGGTTGACATGTTCATCAAAGCATATCTGACGAAAAAGCACAGCCCTACAATCAAAATCGAACCGGAAACCGTTATGCTCAGCAGGAATGGAACCGATAAAACAACACAGAATAGAACAATTGCTACGTTGCTGAAGCGCCTCGACAAATAAGGAATAAAGGCACTTCCTACTATTGTTGCAATTTGAGAACAGGCCAGAATAAATCCTGTCTCTGATGTTCCTACACTGAGCTTGTTCACTACATACAAGCTGAAAAAGGGTATGACAAGCCCTGAACCTATGCCTATAAACGTATTGTAGTATAGAATATACCGCAGCTTCTTTGTTCTAAATATTGCAGTATAGCTGCCTATCATAGTTCTTCCCTTTGTACCCTTTTTATTAACCAGCTTCAATAATGGTATGAAGGAAACAAGCTGTACTACAGTAAAAGCCATAAGAGTGTATTTGATTGATATTGCTTCAGTATATTTCATAAGGTCCGGCAGTCTGCCTGCGAGATAGGACCCTAGGATAAAAGCCATATTAACGGAAATAAAATTAAGGCTTAATGCATCAATCCTTGTCTCATCATCACTATTCTCACTGAGTAAAGGTGCATCATTTACAAAGCTGATTGCTGTACCAAAACCGTTTATAGCTGCAGAAGCGAGTATTGCATAGTGCTCCCCGAAGAGAAGTAAACCCATATAGCCGATGCCGCTCAGGATTATTCCGATTATTATAGCATTCCTACGTCCCAGCTTGTATGCGAGCATACTTGCCGGAATTGACCCCAGACCTACCAGCAGCGTTCGTAAAGCTATTACATTTCCTATAAAGTCCTCCTGAAAGCCCAAGGTTTTGTAGTAAATACTTAGAAGGACATTAAAAAAAGCAGCAAGTGCCAGATTACTTAGAAAGGTATAAAATAAAAACATATATATTTGCTTGTTGGCTTTATAGCGCAAACTGCTGCTCTTAATTCCAAATTTCATTCTATACTCCTTTTCCTTTGTAAAGTAAGTTAATCTGCATATTTATTCTATTTTTTACACTTTATGTATAATATTAACATATATTTTTGTAAGTGTCACCAAATAAATTAAAAGTTCAGGACATTGAAGATATTCCGAAAAGTTAAAAAGAGCCGTGTAACCATAACCTATCCCAGATAGATTTGGTTAACAGCTCTCCTGCTCTCAAATATTACTCCAGTTCCCATAAATCCATTTTGCCGGTAGATGCGCCCAGAGCGCCTGCCTTTAAAGCATCCATGATATCCTGTTTGCTGCGTATCAGCCCTCCTGCTATAACAGGTATAGTCAGTTGTTCAGTAATACGCCTAATTACTCTGGGCATAACCCCCGGCATTATTTCAATCATATCCGGTTGTATAGTCTTAACACTTCTTATAGTCATTTCATAGGATTTATTATCAACCAAAAAGAATCTTTGTATTGTAAACATTCCTCTTTCCTTAGCAATCTTTATATGACTGCTTTTTGTGCTGATGACACCATCCGGTTCAATCATTTGTATAATATAATCAATGGCTTTTGTGTCCTTTCCAATTCCTTCAAGAAAATCAATGTGGATAAATGCGCTTTTATCAGCACTTTTGATTTTTTTAACCAGCGATTTAGCATTAAATATATCAGCGCAGAGTAAAAATATTGTATTTACTTGGGACTTGATTGCAGTATCCAAGTCTTCTACATTCTGGACAGCTGCAATAACCGGGTTTAGTTCAATTCTATCAATTATCGCGTCTTTCATACTATCATTCCTTCATTTCTTAAGAGTTTTCACTTTTTTTGACATCTGTATATTTGATGAAGTATTTAGTGACTATAATTTTAGTATACACTAATAAACCTAGTATGAAATACTTTTCTACCAATTCAGAAATGAAGGAAATATATAATCAGCTTTGATATCCGACATTTTTTAAATCACAGGTGCTGCCTCTCCCCTGCACCATAGCTTTGCATTATTGATTCACGTACTTTAACAGTTTTGCATTATTCAACTCCAGCTTTTGATTAAGCTTATTCGATATTTCAAACTGATTTTTAACTAAATAGTCATTTTGCAATTTATTAGATAAAATATCAGACTTTATTTCATCAAAGTATCGTACTATTTCTTTAAGGTTATTGTTAATGTATTTCAGGTCATCTACTTGCTCTTTCGAAGCGGTACCTGCTTTACAGATGTATGCTGCATCATTAACCTGCTTAGTAACGAGATTTAAACATGTAAATAACTTGCTCATATGCTTGAAGGAATAATAATTCCCACCATTTAAAATTGCTTTTATTTCATCTGATTGGTCCATTAATACACGTAAGCTTTGTATATCATCCGGGTTGTCTAAAAATAAGTCAACATATTCCGTAAAGGTTCGAAGATGGTCTGCGTACGCTGAAATTGAGAGAACTGCTTGAGATTTATCATATTTATTTGATTGATAGAATGCTGTAATAAAATAATAATTTATCAGTATGCTTAGAATTAAAATTCCCGGTAAAAATCTCTTAAAAATATTAATTTTAATCACCCTCCAAAGCTTTTTTTACCATTATTATACAACATATTTTGTCAGTACTTAAGTGTGTGCTCTAAAAATTAAATTTTTCTTAACAAATAAAACAGTATTTTCTATAAGTATACATACTTTTTCTTCTGTTTCAAACAATAAATCAGATGACTAATTAAAGTATTACAAAACTTTAGAAGGAGGATCGTTTCATGCAGAAGGTTACAAAAACAATGGATGGAAACCAAGCTGCAGCTTATGCTTCCTATAGCTTTACAGAAGTTGCCGCAATATTTCCTATAACTCCATCCACACCTATGGCAGAGGGTGTTGATGAATGGTCAGCCCACGGAAAGAAAAATATGTTCAACCAGCCGGTGAAGGTAGTTGAAATGCAATCCGAGGCCGGTGCAGCAGGCGCTGTACATGGTTCTCTTCAAGGAGGAGCACTGACTACCACATATACTGCTTCACAAGGCCTGCTGCTTATGATACCCAATATGTACAAGATGGCTGGAGAGCTTTTGCCTGCAGTATTTCACGTAAGTGCTCGTGCAATCGCAGCTCATGCCCTATCTATATTTGGTGATCATCAAGACGTAATGGCTACCAGACAAACCGGATTTGCCCTGCTTTCTTCAGCCAATGTTCAAGAAGCATTGGACATGGCCTATATAGCACATTTATGCGCAATCAAGAGCAGAGTTCCATTTTTGCATTTCTTTGACGGTTTTAGAACATCTCATGAAGTACAAAAGATTGAAGTACCGGATATCAATGAAGTAACTAAACTTGTGGATAAGGATGCATTAAAAGCCTTCAGAGACAGAGCTTTAAATCCCGAGCATCCTGTAGCAAGAGGTACAGCACAGAATCCCGATATATACTTCCAAGGAAGAGAGGTACAGAATCCATTTTTCTATGCAGTGCCTGATATAGTTGAAAATTATATGAAGGAATATAAAAGTATTACCGGAAGAGAATATCATCCCTTTGTCTACTACGGAGACCCTGAGGCTGAAAGCATCATAGTAGCCATGGGTTCTGCATGTGATACAATCAGTGAAGTTGTTGACTATCTTACAGGAAAAGGCGAAAAGGTCGGCATGATAAAAGTACATCTATACAGGCCATTCTCCGAAAGGTACTTCTTTGATGTCTTACCTAAGACAGTGAAGAAAATAGCAGTACTTGACCGTACAAAAGAACCCGGTTCTCTTGGAGAGCCCTTATACTTGGATGTTTGCAATCTATTCTTCAATAGAGAAAACCAACCTGTTATCGTTGGAGGAAGATATGGATTGGGTTCTAAAGATACAAGGCCGTCTCAAATCATGGCGGTATTCGAAAACTTAAAATCCAAGCAGCCGAAGAATGGTTTTACCATCGGAATCGTGGATGATGTATCCAATACCTCTTTGCCGGAAGGCGATATCATTGACACCACACCGGGAGGCACCATCCGTTGCAAGTTCTGGGGACTGGGCTCAGACGGTACAGTGGGAGCAAATAAGAGTGCAATTAAGATTATAGGAGACAATACGGATTTATATGCACAAGGATATTTTTCCTACGACAGTAAGAAGTCCGGCGGCACCACCGTATCCCACTTAAGATTCGGAAAGCAAGCTATAAGATCTCCTTATCTGGTTTACAATGCAGACTACATAGCTTGTCACAACAAATCCTTCTTATACAGCTTTGATGTTTTGAAAGGGCTAAAGAAAGACGGAACCTTTGTACTTAACTGCCCATGGGATAATGATGAACTGGAAGATAAACTTCCGGCACCGGTTAAGAGATATTTAGCGAAAAACAATATAAAATTCTACATTATAGATGCCATTGCAATTGCCGGTGAAATCGGTCTTGGAAACAGAATCAACATGATTATGCAGTCCGCTTTCTTTAAGCTGGCAAATGTAATACCAATTGAAGATGCAGTAAATTACTTAAAGAAATCTATTTCTGATATCTACGGTAAAAAGGGTGACAAAATAGTTGAAATGAATAAAATGGCTGTAGATAGAGGCATAGATTCCTTAAAGCAGGTCACTATACCCGAGAATTGGGCTAACGCTGAATATGAAGATCAGCCTGTGAAGGATGAGCCTGACTTTATCAAAAATATACAGCGCGTGATGGCAAGGCACGAAGGCGACGAACTTCCCACAAGCGCCTTTGTGGGAATGGAAGACGGTACCTTCCCTCTCGGTACAGCAGCCTATGAAAAGCGCGGTATTGCAGCTAATGTTCCTGAGTGGCAGCCGGATAAATGCATCCAGTGTGCCCAATGTGCATATATCTGCCCTCACGCAACTATAAGACAATTCTTTATTACAGAAGATGAGAAGAAAAATGCTCCTAAGGACTTCGTTATAGAGCCAATGAGAGCCAAAGGTCTGGAAGACTACGGATATAGGATACAGGTCTCCCCATTGGATTGCACCGGCTGCGGCAATTGTGCCGATATATGTCCGGCTCCGGGCAAAGCTCTTATCATGAAACCATCAGAGGAACAAATATTGGAGCAGGCAGAGAATTGGGAATATGCAATGCAGCTTACCCCAAAAGAGGATTTGCTTGATAGGAATACCTTAAAAGGCAGTCAGCTGGTCAGACCTCTCTTAGAGTTCAACGGTGCATGCCCGGGCTGCGGCGAAACACCATATATAAGGCTTCTGACACAGCTCTTTGGTGAGAGAATGATTATTGCCAATGCGACAGGCTGCTCCTCAATTTGGGGTGCCAGTGCTCCATCCATCCCCTACACTACCAATGCTGAAGGCCGCGGACCTGCTTGGGCAAATTCACTGTTTGAAGATAACGCTGAATTTGGTTACGGCATATTCCTTGGTGTGAAGCAAAATAGGGAGAAGCTTGCTGACTTGATGAGAGAAGGCTTAAAATCTGATTTCAATGAGGATGTGAAAAATGCATTTGGTGAGTGGCTTGACGGCTTTAACGACGGAGAAGCTTCGAAGAAAGCCTCAGCCAAGGTTTTAGAGGTACTGAAGGATAATAAGTATGCTAATAATAAAATCGCAAAGGAAATATTGGAAAGAAAAGATTTCCTTATTAAGAAATCTCATTGGATTCTCGGCGGAGACGGATGGGCATATGATATAGGCTATGGCGGAGTTGACCATGTTCTTGCAATGGGAGACGATGTAAATCTGTTTGTAATGGATACTGAGATATATTCGAACACAGGCGGTCAGGCATCAAAATCATCACAAACCGGTCAAGTGGCTAAGTTCGCAGCAGCAGGCAAGAAAACAAGGAAGAAAGACTTGGGAATGATGGCTATGAGCTATGGCTATGTGTATGTTGCTCAGATTGCTATGGGAGCAAATATGAACCATACAATCAAAGTAATTGCAGAAGCAGAGAAGTACCCGGGACCATCCCTGATTATTGCTTATTCCCCATGCATCAGCCACGGAATCAAGATTGGAATGGGAAGCAGCATGAGACAAGAGAAGCTAGCTGTAGAGTCAGGATATTGGCATCTGTACAGATATAATCCGCTGCTCCGAGATGAAGGCAAGAATCCGTTCATACTTGAATCAAAGGAACCTACTGCATCTTATAAAGACTTCATTAACAGTGAAATACGCTACTCATCGTTAATGAATGTATTCCCTGACGTAGCAGGAACATTATTTGATGAATCTGCGAAAAATGCAAAGGAAAGATATGAAACATACAAGCGTCTTGCTGAAATGAAATACTAGCTGAAAAATCCCCAGATGTTAAGTCATCTGGGGATTTTTTGTTACTTTTGATTTGTGTCTACATATTCTTTGGCATTCCTGACTTGTATCTCATCAGGGATATTTACGTTTGAAACCGGCTTGGCATCCTCCATATTCGCCCATGCTGCTGTATCATGCTTTTCTATAGGCATAGCAACAAACTTCTCTTTGAATTTATTTGTCATGTGTAAGCCTCCTTTGAATACAATGATTGGATTACATCTATATTTTATGAAAATTCCTTGTTTTCATCAGAATATTTATCAGGAAACTTAAGGTATACCATGAAATTAGTGTATAGTATTCCATATCATTCATTATGCAAGCTCTCATTATCCTTCACTATTGTCATACTGTAGGTAACGCTCCCTGTGTCGTTCCGCATCTTTTCACATTTATTCAATGACATCATAGTTAGTCGTAATATATTCAATACGTTATATATAAATATTTTTTTGAAAGCTATTGACAATGCAAAGCGACGATTGTATTATTGTATTAAGCGCTTAATACAATAATACAATCGCATATTATAAAGGAGTGATTTTGTGTCTTGGGATTTAAAATCAGACAGACCTATATATTCGCAATTAATTGAGCAGATTGAGCTTAAAATTTGCTCAGGAATATTTGCACCGGGCACCAAGCTTCCTTCAGTGAGAGAACTGGCTCAGGATGCTGCAGTGAATCCGAATACCATGCAGAGGGCTCTCTCAAAACTAGAGGAAGATGGGCTGCTTTATACCAACCGCACAAGCGGGAGATTTGTTACGGAGGATGTTAAAATGATTCAACAGGCAAAACACAGACTAGCTCAAGAACAAATATCCGAATTTCTTGAGAAAATGAAAAGCTTGGGTTTCGACAAATCAGAGACCCTATCCATAGTATCAGAAATGCTGAAGGGGGCTAAGAAATGAGTTCCATACTAACATGTAAGAATTTAAGCAAAAGCTTTGGCAGTAAAAAGGCCTTGGACAACATAAGCTTTAATATTGAGAGAGGTCGGATTGTGGGCTTGCTGGGACCTAACGGCAGCGGAAAAAGCACCTTCATCAAGCTATGCAACGACTTACTTACCCCTACAAGCGGCGAGCTTCAAATAGCAGGAAATGTACCTGGAGTCGAAACTAAAAAGATAGTTTCATACTTACCGGAGAGAACCTATCTAAACGATTGGATGAAGGTTTCTGAGATTATTCAGATGTTCAAGGATTTTTATCAGGACTTCAATTCAGAAAAAGCTTATGACATGCTGAAAAGGCTGGATATAAACCCTTCTGAGAGGCTGAAGACACTGTCCAAAGGAACTAAGGAAAAGGTACAGTTGATTCTGGTTATGAGCCGTGAAGCACAGCTATATCTGCTGGATGAGCCTATCGGAGGTGTAGACCCGGCAGCCAGGGACTATATCCTAGATACCATCATTAGCAACTATCAGGAAAATGCGACAGTAATTATCTCAACTCATCTGATTTCTGATGTAGAGAAGATTCTTGACGATATCATATTTTTGAAAAACGGTCAGGTAGTACTTCAAAAAACCGTAGATGACATACGGGAAGAAAACGGGAAATCAGTTGATGCTTTATTCAGGGAGGTTTTTAAATGCTAGGTAAACTTTTAAAATATGAGCTAAAAGCGACAGGCCGTCTGTTTATACCGCTTTACCTTACAACACTGATTTTTGCAGTGATAAATCGGTTCTTATTTCCGCTGAATAATTTTGGTGAGAAATCATCAGCGATTTATGGAATCGCTATGACAATCAGCATGTTCATATATGTAACCTTAATAGTAGGTTTGATGGTGATGACCCTGATTGTTATGATACAGCGTTTCTACAAAAACTTATTGGGCGATGAAGGCTATCTTATGTTTACACTGCCGGTTCAATCCCATAAGCATATTTTCAGCAAATTAACTGTTTCAATGCTTTGGACAATTGTAAGCGGGGTCGTTGCTTTCTTTTCCATTTTGATAATTTCCACGAAAGCTGTTTCAATGACTGAGGTTTTCAGCACAATATCCACAGCCCTTATTCAGTTTCAGCAGGATTTCGGAATATCTGCTTATCTTGCGGGCTTTGAAGTAATTGTACTCGGCATATTATCTCTTGCTTCTACCATATTGACTATTTATGCAGCAATTGCTCTGGGACACCTTTTCAACAAGCATAAGCTTCTGATATCCTTTGGAATGTATATTCTGCTCAGTACGGTTTCACAAATAATTACGTCAATAATTGGGATTATTTTCTTTAGTCAACCCTTATTCAGTCCGGGAGGCAGCCTCATACCTGCTGCTTCGCTGGCAAACGGCATACTGTTGGGCTCAATTATATATACAGCAGCCTTCGCAGTTGGATATTTCATATTGACTAACTATATCTTAAAGAGAAAGCTGAATCTGGAGTAAAGAATACACAATACTAAAACGCCTGTGATGGTTTTCATCACAGGCGTTTTTATATAAAACTTATATTATTTCATTGCTGACTAATCTTTTTGTCACATATATAGAGCTGTTCAAGAAAAGCATTGGTGCATAGAACATTTTAAAGGAAATCAAATCTCCAACCCTGTATTCCCTTTCGCATTCGGTCACATCTACAATCAGATGGTCGCTGCTGCTTCCTACTACATTAATTCCACTTTCAAGAGGAACCAGTTTGTCATGCATGACAAAATCCTGTGCCCCAATTGCCAGTAATGCTCTTTTTCTTATTCCGTAATCCTCATAGTGCGGCTTGTTGCCAAAAGCATCTACGAATAACTCCCCAATCGGATGACTTGGCTTATTTTTTATCTCTATAATTTGAGCTTTTAATATAAATGTATCTTGATTCATGCCCGGTATATTTATATTCCATAAGAGGGGAAGATCCATATTATTAAGGATACCCTCTCCAATCCTTAAATTATTAATCTTCTTTGGTATAGTACCTGATAAGACCAGTGGGAGAGTGGTTGTCGCTCCGCCGGATATAAACTCCAGCTTCCGATTAATCCGCTTCTCAATTTCTTCGGCAATCTCAGTAAGCAGTCCCAAGTTCTGCACCGTTGGTTTTACTGACCCATAACAGCCCAGATTTGTGCCAACCCCGGCCAATTCAACATGCTTCATATTCTGCTCAATGAAGACGGCAGCCTCAATTGCTTCTTCGGGGTCAATATAGCCCTCTCTAAGGTCTCCAAGATCTATCATTATGATAACCTTATGCTTCCTTCCCTGCTCTTCACATGCCTTTTCTATCAGCCAAACTGTATCTAATTCAGAATTCAAGCTTATATCTGCATACTTGACAACCTCGACTATCTCACTTTCCATAGGCAGTCTGAGCAGAAGGGTCTCGCAATGCAAGTGCTTTTTAGCTTCAGCAAGCTGCTCGACTCTGGAGCTGGCTATTTGCCTGCAGCCCGCCTTAAGCATTTGCTCAGCAACCTTAATATTGCCTGCAGCACCCTTAATGACCCCTGAAACTGTTATACCGTTATTTTCACACAGCTGAACAATAGTTTCTGCATTCATATATATATTCTCTAAATTTATATCAAGTATCGGATACCCATTCTTTTCCATATACCTTTTCCTCCATCGACAAGATATCCTATTTTTCGACATTTCCATGTCAAAGTCCTTCTAATTATTTGTGAAAATTCAGATATTTCAATATAAAAATGATGCCAGACATGATGGGTAGTTTGACAAACATGTCTGGCACCATAGACTTCTAGCTGGCAGGATGCTCTCCAAATTCAGTGTTTATCAGTCCTTCAAGTTCACTTAAAGGTACGCTTAACTCCATCCAATCCTTAGCATCATCAACTAAAGGCATATAGTAAAACACAACATTGTCGCCTTCAAAATATATAGATACGCCTTCTGCATCGAAGCCCTTTGAAATACCTTTTGCTTTTGCCTGCCTATCCAGTAATTTTGTTACTTCCATACGGCTTCTTTCATCATCTTTAATCAGGTTTTCATATATAATTGGATTTGTGGATTTCACATCCAAATTAACACTTTTTTGAATGGCTATTTCTCTTGAACCATTGTGTTTACCGGTACCTTTGAATAATATACTGACTACTTTTTCATCCAGCCTTTTGATTTCATAATCTAGTTGCACATCAGTATAATCTTCCTTGTTGGCATAAAATTCTGCAGCCTGCTTAATACTTTGATTCATATAGTCCATTGACAGCTCTCCCCTAAAGCCTTGAAGCTTCGGGTAATATATCTTCGTGTTTTTGGAAACCGCCTCCAGCGACACTCTGGCTGTACTATAGTCTGAGTTTGCGCTGCTTACCGCTATATTGAGCACATTATTATCTGGCTTCTTGCTTGCTGATATAACTGCAGCTTGGCTGCTGCAGCCAGCTAAGGAAAACATCAATAGCCCTATACATGTTATACTAATTAATCTTTTCATATCCATACTCCCCCTGTTATTTTATATATTCATTGCTTACCAAGACTTCTGAAAGCACTTCTGTAGGAATCTCGAACTCAACTACACCCATATACCCCGGTGCAACTTCGTATTTGTCAAAGGATATAATCAGCTTTTGGCTGCTGCTTATATAGAAGCTTTGATCCGCTTTTATTTTTTCAAAAGCTGAGATATCTCCTTCTTCAACCCAGTAGATTTTTTTGGCATCCTCTTTCATCTGCTGTCTCATTTGAGCTTTTATATTTTCACTGATTATGTCTATATAGCTTTCATCCTTAAACAAGCTTGGCAATGTTATCAAGATTTGATTTTGCTTATCTACAGTATCGTATTTAAAGGTTGTAGAAGAAGACCCTACAGTATTCACAACATATCTTCCTATAGATAGTATTCTGTCCGTATCAGTCTTTATCACATATCCGCTGTCAACGCCCAGGTGTCCGCCGCCTGCAGCCTTTAACTCTTCTACTTCTTTACTGAATTCTGCATATAACTTCTCATTTTCTGCAAGGTATTTCTCATTCAAGCTGTTTTGCAGTTCTTTGTTTTCCAATCCCTCCACAGCCGGAACCTTTACTTCCGCATTATACGTATCTTCGTTTATCTTATACTCTTTAACCATCAGAACTTTTACAAGCTTGCCGACTACCGGCACCTCTGACATGGCATATGCAATACTGCTATTCATGTTAACTGTAGCAAATAGGATAAGTACTGCAGCAGCTACTCCGGAGGTCCATTTCAATCCCTTTTTGCTCCCCTTTTTCAATTTTCTCTTATGTGTATCAAGTGCTTTTCTAACCACAAAGTCCAATTCTTCAGGTATTTCTACGTCTTCATAATTCTTTTTCAGTTTTCTCATATTATCCATTATTAGCCTCCTAAATCAATCTTCCATCTCAATGCGAAGTTTTTTCAAGCCTGTATACAATCGAGTTTTTACCGTATTCAGGTTTTCATCGAGAATAGCCGCAATCTCCTCAAGCTTTAAATCATCAAAATATCTTAAGCTTATAATCAGTCTATAATTATGCGGCAGCTTATCCATTGCATTTTGCAGATCAAAATCTTCATATACATCTTCTTTTGCCTCAGAATTCAGCTCCAAAGCAATATCTTCAACGTAGCTCAACTTCCCTTTTTTTCTTAAAACATCTAAGGAAGTATTGACAAGTATTCTATAGAACCAAGTCTTTAAATACTCTGCATTCGCCAAACTGTCTACAGAACTAAGAGCTTTAAATATGCTCTCCTGGACAATGTCCAAAGCTTCGTCCTTGTTCTTTACGTAGCTGTAGGCCAACCTATAATGGGATTCCTTGTTTTTTAATATATAAGCTTCTAAAACATCATACATTTTACTTCTTTTCATATTGCGCAATAGACTCCTTTTGTATATCTTGTTATGCATTACACTATATAGACGTCTTAGTTATTAATATAGTTTTAAGTAAAACTGAATTAATTAGCAAGAACAAAGGCGGCTGCGGTCGCATTTGAAGCCCATGTGCCTTTTCCGAATGTAACGAGGAAATTCCGGCACGGGCAGTTAAATCAAGGTTGTTTCTTATATACCAAGAATACCATAATACCATACTGATACTGCAGTATTTGTCCCAAGCTTATTACAAAACAAAATCCTGTGATAATTCTACCACAGGATTTTTGAAATCCATGTTTAATAACTATGAGCCTGACATACCTGGCACAATTACCACGCAGCAATTGATCCATCAGTTCTTGGTTCCGTGCCTCCACATAATGTTCCATCATCACTTCTCCAAATTATCTCGCCTCTACCCATGCTTGTTGAATCCAACAGGTATTCTATATCATGTCCCATCCTTGATAATTGTACTGCTAAATGATTTGGAAAGCTTGGTTCTATAAATATCTTTTTCCCGCCAACCCATTGCCAACGGTAAGCATCTAAAGAATCCTGAGGATTCATGTGGAAATCAATAGTATTCATGACGACCTGTAAATGACCTTGAGGCTGCATAAATGCACCCATCACCCCGAATGGTCCTATTGCTTTGTTGTCCTTAGTAATAAAACCAGGGATTATTGTGTGGTATGGTTTCTTTCCCGGTTCAAGTGCATTATCATGATTTGGGTCAAACACAAAGTTAAGTCCTCTATTATGTAATGCAACTCCGGTTCCAGGTATTACAATTCCTGAACCAAACCCCGTATAATTGCTTTGAATAAAAGATACCATATTACCTTCTTCATCAGCTGCAGCTAAATAAACTGTCCCACCTGTTTCAGGATTTCCCGGTTCTGGAGTGATTGCTTCTTTTCCGATTAAATTTCGTCTTTTAGCTGCATATTCTTCCGATAAAAGCTGTTTAGTTGAAACAGACATCATTCTTGGGTCTGCTACAAATTTTTGGGCATCTGCAAATGCTAGCTTCATAGCTTCAATTTGTTTATGAAGGGTATCAACTGTATCTCTATGAGTAAATTCAAACCCCTTAAGTATATTAAGAGCCATTAAAGCTGTTATACCATGTCCATTCGGAGGTATTTCCCATACATCGTAGCCTCGATAATTGATACTTATAGGTTCAACCCATTCACATTCAAACTCTTCTAAATCTTCTTTTCTTATATATCCGTCATATTTTCTGGAAAATTCGTCAATTTTCTCTGCTATTACACCCTTGTAAAAAGCTTCTCCATTTGTTTCCGCTATTAACTTCAATGTTTTTGCATGAGCTTCAGATTTCCATGTTTCTCCTGCTCTTGGTGCTCTTCCGTTTGGAGCAAAAGTTTTAAACCAGCCTTCAAACTCTTCCCCTTTAAAGATTGTCTTAAATAGTGTATATGAACTATCCCAAAGCTTAGCAACATTAGGAGTCAACGCATATCCTTCAGATGCATATCTTATGGCTGGAGCTAATACTTCGGTTAATGGTAATCTGCCAAAACGTTGTGATAATGCGACCCAACCGGCTGGTGCCCCGGGCACCGTTACAGGTATTAAACCATGTTTGGGTATTTCAGTTATTCCCCTTTCTTTTAATTTATCAATTGATATTAATTTAGGTGACTTTCCGCTGGAATTAAGTCCGTATAGCTTGTCCTTAAGCCATACAAGAGCAAAATTATCACCGCCTATCCCATTAGAAGTCGGTTCTACAACTGTTAAAGCTGCAGCTGTTGCTATTGCAGCATCAATTGCATTTCCTCCTTTTTGAAGAATTTCAAGACCTGCCTGCGCTGCTATTGGTTGTCCGGTAGCAACCATGCCTTTTTTTGCATAAACAACATTTCTTCTTGATGGGTAGTTATAAACACTTGGGTCATAGTTCAATTTATTTACCCCCTATATTATAAAATTAGCTGCTTAGAAATATATAAATCACCTTACAAGGTGACTCTTTACAAAGCGCTAGGAACCGTCCCCAGCACTTCACGCGCGCGAATCTGGCGTCGTGCGTAGAAGAAGCTGCCCACCTGACCAAGTCCTGCCAATGCCCATGTGACCGGATAGCAGGCAAAGAGCATAATCTCTGTGGGATACCAGGTAAAAAATGTAGCCAGCCAAACAATTCTCATAAGGCAGGCACCTGCCAATGTGCAAAGCATAGGCAGTAAAGAATAGCCCATCCCACGGGTCAAGCCCGGATATACGTTCATTATACCACAGGTGAAATAGGCAGCCATCATCACATTCATGCGCAGCATGCCCAGTTCAATGACCTCCGGATTAGACGTGTAGAGACTAAGCAGCGTCCTGCCAAAAATCAATGTTGCACCGCCTAAGAAAATCCAGGTTGCAAAAATCAATACCGTGCTCACCTTTGCAACTGTGTCAATCCTATCATACTTCTTAGCTCCCATGTTCTGCCCGGTAAAAGTGATGGCTGCGTTGTAATAGGCATTCATTGTAGTGCCGATAAAGCTTTCGACATTGCCTGCAGCGGAACTAGCCGCTACCATGATAGAGCCGAAGGAGTTGATGGCTGACTGAATCAGCACATTGGAAATAGAGAACAGTAAGCCCTGTAAGCCTGCAGGCAGACCAATCTTCACAATGCTCTTCAATTTTTGCCGGTCAATATGCATCTTCCGGGGTATGAATTGTATGGCTCTGTCACTCCTGAACAAGCAAATCATAATCAGCAGCACAGAGATATACTGTGAAATGACAGTTGCCCATGCCACACCATCGACGCTCATGTGCAGTCCAATTACGAAAAACAGGTTGAATATAACGTTCACAATTCCGGAAATTACGAGGTAGTACATTGGATGGCGGCTGTCACCTACAGCGCGTAGGATGGCTGCGCCAAAGTTGAATACCATGCTGGCAGGCATACCGATGAAATAGATTTTCATATATAGTACTGACAGATCGAAAATGTCCTCGGGGGTACCCATAATGCCCAGCAAAGGCTCACAAAGAACCAGGCCTGCCGCCATGACTACCAGCCCGCTAATGATGCTTATAACGATGGAAGTGTGAACAGAGCGGCTCACTGCATCCGGCTGACCGGCACCGTAATCCTGCGCCACTATGACACTCGTGCCTACAGACAAGCCCATAAACAAGTTAATGATGAGGTTTATAAGGGCGCCTGTGGCACCCACTGCAGCTAGTGCCTCGCTACCCGAAAAACGCCCGACCACTATCATATCAGCAGCATTGAACAGTAGCTGCAGGATGTTCATTGCCATGATAGGCAAGGCAAAAATCAGTATCTTACTGAACAGCGGCCCGCTGCACATATCCATTTCTCTATTCCGTAAGACCATAAGGACATTCACTTCCTTTATATTCGCCGTATTAACTGAAATTCATTTGTAAAGAGAATAAATAAGCTTCGTATATGGTCGATAATTATCATAGCATATTAACATAAACATTTCCACTCCGTAAAAGAAGTCCTGCATAGCGCTTTAACTTTTATACATAGTGAAGCGCTAGGAACAATCCCCAGCGCTTTTTGAGCATATTAATAGGGCTGTTGCACAATTAATCTAAAATAAATTGTGCAACAGCTCCTTTTAACAGTATATTCAATTACTGAAATAGCATTGCTTTATTGATTTCTGCCACAACCTGACGCATTGATAGCTTCTCCCCATTAACCAGAGTATTCAGAATCACTTTTTGCGCATTTTGACTAAGTATGGGTTTTGTTATACGGTAGAATTTCTCCGTTACCCAATTTAAATCAACATTATCTTTTATTTCTCCAATCGGTTCAAACACTTTCGATGTATAGCGCTTGCCATTCTGCAGCACTAATTCCACTATACATTGACGCTTTTCCGGGAAGGCAGCATCTAGTTCAAGGTCAACAATAAAGTGGATTTTTTTCATCAAATCAAGAACCTCATTATTATCTAGATTTTCTTCTATCACCTGTAAAAATCCGAGGTCCCCGTTAACAATGGCAGCGGCTATAGGGTAACTGATATTATATTGCGCTTCATCAGTTGATATTGGAACTATCTTACTAAGGCGTGACGCTGATTCAAAAGTCTTAACATTAACTGATTCAATCTCTTTATAATTAATACCATTCTCCTTCATTAATGACAATGAAGCCAGTATAGGAGGATGGGCCCATCTGCAGCAAGTAAAGGGCTTGAAATAAAGATTCATAATCTCGTACTCCTTACCTAATGTATCAAGCAGGTAACGATAGTCTTCAAGCTCCAGCAGGTGAGTTTTTCCCGTATAACCCGCAAGTGTCTCTATTACTGCAAGAGCGCCGGTAATGGCTCCAAAGGGTACGCCGTCCTTATTCATTGAAGGGTATTCGACTGCTCTCATAACCGGCACGAGAGGTGCATGGAAATCTGCAATCGAAAGTGCGTTATTCAGCTGTTCCTTTGACAGTCCAAATACCTTAGATATTCCCGCCGCTGTTGCAACAGCACCGTAGGTGCCTGTACTGTGTAAAAAACCATAGTGGTCTTGTATAGCAAGTCCGCTCCGCACAGCAACATCATAAGCAACTACCAGAGCTGTAAGATACTCGCGGTAGCTGATATCTCTTTCCAGCGATGCAGCAAGAATACCTGCGATGAAGGATGTACCGGGGTGCCCTTTTATCATATTGTGTCCATCATCAATATCGAATGAATTTGAGGCATGACCCAGCGCCAATGTTGCTCCAAAGAGATTAAAGCTTTCACTTGAGCCTATGATTGGAATGCTTCCTTTTGCACCAATTTCCTGTGAAACCTTCTTCCCAACACCATGCTGCCGTCCTCTGCTTCCAAGGATCAACGCAATCATTAAGTCAATGCCGCATACCACAGCTCGTTCTCGAACCGGCTTAGGAAGCATATCCCATGTAGTATCAAGGATATAATTCTCTAAAGTATAATCAGATTTAAAGTTCATACAAACACCACCCAGCCCGGCAAAACATTCTTAAATGTTTTGCCGGATATATTAATTTAATAACTTTTTGTACCCCACTCGTCAAAATAAGTATAGAATTGCTCTAATGCTATTTATTGGAGGTCTCGCATTTGCAATTTCGGAATTATCATTGATTAAGCTTTATAAACCCCTTCATTGAGGTAAGCAAGTAAATCTGTCTTGCTCATATTTGCAATACCAAGGTATTCAAGAGAATATCCCTCAGTAAAATAATCTTTCTTCAGCATGGTGCTGGCTAATACAATCATTGAATCGATAACGGGAGTTTGTACGCCATACTGAACGCCTAGTTCATGGTAAATTTTACATCCCACCGGAACATCTTCAGTTACATAACGGTGATGTATGTTATTGGGGCCGATATTTGATTCAGTGGTAGGCTCGTCAAGCGGCAGATACATATTATCCTTACCGTTTTTATCTTTGCCCATATATTCTTGTGTCAGTACACTGCGGCGGCTGAAGAAAGACTCATACTCATAACGCGGAAGATCGACGCCTATTTCGTCAGCCAGTGCAATTTCCTCGTTGTAGAATTTATATTGTACTTCACAGATTGAAGGGCAAAGTGCATGTGCATACATTGAATATCCGGTCTTGTCAAAGTCTCCGAAAATCTTGCCCCAGTTTTCCATGGTAGAAACACCAAGTAAAGTAGCAGGCACGTGTATAACCGGATTTATATTGCTGAATCCAATATCAAGAACTGTTTTTCCTTTTTCAGGACCGTCTCCATATGTAACAGCATCAATGCAGGCAAGAGATTTTGAGGCTTCCATGAAATCGTCAATATCAGTCATAGGAAGGGTAGCTCCACGCAGAGTAATAGCGCGGTATTTTACGCCAACATGAGGGAACATAAAGCCTCCAACAGTTTCAATACGGGTACCGTATGGTGCGCTTGACCAGCCTCCAACAATTACATTTTTTTTGCAGCCGGCTTCCCGCATCAATTTGCGAAGCAATAGGGTTCCAAAGTTATCAGTAAAAATATTGATGACCTGCCCATCCTCAAGGCAAGGAATCAGTTGTCGGAAAAGTGGTTCATGGGCAAACGCTGGTGCTGCAACGACAATATGCCCTGCACCTTTTACTGCCTGTGCAATATCTGTGGTTATCAAGTCCAGCTTTGCTATACCTGAACGCTTAAAGCCGTAAAGGTTTCTTTGAATACCGTCAAGCTCAATTCCTGTTCGTTCCAAATTAAGTAATGTTTTTTCTGCAAAGGGCATAGCATCAAACAATCTTACTTCTCGACCCGCAAGTTTGATGTCAGCAGCACAGGTTTTGCCAACGGCACCGCCGCCTATGACAGCAATTGGTTTCTCTTTTAAATAGTCCATTTTTCCCATTATTAAAGACCTCCCTGAAATTTAATTTTTATTAATTGATATTGTTTATTCCAATAGCCAGGTTATTACCAGACAGGTATCATCATCCTCCTGCTAAGGGTCCCAAAACAGTAATTCGAGAATCTTCTTTTGTTACCATATAATCTTTGTCTTTTTTTGATTCATCCATATAAACTGCCGGCACTACCGTGGGATTAATACCTGCCATTTGAAGTAAAGCTCTGATGGATACAGGTTCATTAACAAATAAAACTATCTCTTCATTTAGTTCTTTATAAATCAACCTTATACTTCCTGAAAGCCTTAATGTTATTCTCATATAACGCACCCAATCAATTAACTATAAAATTCTTCTGCCACATTGCCCAAACCTAAATCTATGAGTTTTGCTTTTTGCGGCATGCCATTTCTGTCCCAGCCGCGTGCTTGATAAAATTGATTCAGTAGCAAGTCAATTTCCTCCAGCTTTAGTAAATGGCCTTCATTGGGGCCATCCGGAATTGGGTCCTCGTAAAAACGTGCAGGAGGATAATCGTAGCTTCTGCCAAATCCGTCAATTTCTCTAAAATTGAAGCACCTGTTTAAATTCCAAACCTTTTCGGAAACATTAATTATATCTTCCCACTTTATTTTCCTACCGGTTATGCAATAGAACAATTCTTCATAATAATCGACTTCCAACCCTATCTCCATATATTGCAGTCTGCATGTACCCAAAATATCAAAAGCAGGTCTGGTATGTTGGCTGTGTAATACAACCGGTATTACACCATCTACCTTTGCCTTAGGCAGCCTATTTGTTTTTCGGCCGCCGGAAATCAGGTCATGTACACTTCCGGCTTCAGCAGATCCGGCTACATCGTTTCCCAATACCCAGCATCTTCCATGGTGGGCGCCAATATCAGCAGTAATATATCCAAGCATCATGCCCGGTGCATTTCTGCTTTCATATCCAGTCCATTCCAAGCCTTTGCAATGAATTGCAAACTTTTCGCTTCCTTGCCCTAATCTCTGAGATGCAATACGGACTCCTTCAGCTAATAAGTCTCCAATTCCCCTTCTGGCAGAGATTTCATTAAGAAGATATAAAATAGAATCCAAATCTCCAAAGGATATTTCTCTTCCTATATCCTCTTTTGTTAATATACCTTTTTCATAGCACTCCAAGGCCCATGATATTACTACTCCGGCAGAACAGGTGTCAACTCCCAGCTCGTCGCAGACATAGTTGGCATATGCAATTTCTTCTATGCTTTTCAATTCGCAATTACTGCCAATCATAGCTATGGTTTCATATTCCGGTCCTTCTACAAATGCTTCTCCCAGCTTTGTTTTGGCAAAGCCATATTTGCCGCAGGGTATAGGACAAGCAAAGCACCCCTTATCGGTAATCTTGAGTCTGTCCAATATTGCTTTCCCATTTATCTGATCTGCGTACTCAATACTAGATTTTTGAAAGTTTCTCGTTGGGATTGCTCCCACGTCATTACACCAATTTGTTATGCCTGCAGTTCCTTCGGGTGTCCAACCTTTAAAGCCCGGTTTTTTTCTTATTGCATCGTAGGTCTCTTTTCCTTTTTTAAGCAGTCCCTCAGCATCAAATATCGGTATGCTGCCAGTTCCTTTTACTGCAATAGCCTTAATGTTTTTAGAGCCTAATACTGCACCTATCCCAATTCTCCCGGCTTGTCTTCCAAAATCATGGGATATGCAAGCATACTTTACCAGCTTTTCACCTGCAGGGCCTATTGTAAGTATTTGGAACTCCTCTCCCAAATCCTGTTTCATAGCCTTTTCAACAGCGAAGGAACCTTTTCCCCAGTATTTTTCAGCCGAACGTATTTCTATCTTGCCGTCATCAATGCATATATAGCTGGGCTCCTTTGCTTTTCCGTTTATTATCAGTACATCATAGCCTGCATACTTCATTGTTACGCCAAAATGCCCCCCCATATTGCTGTCCCCGTATCCCCCTGTAGCAGGAGACTTTGTTCCAAAATGGGTTTTACCCGATGCCGGGAGGAAACATCCGCTTAGAGGTCCCATGGCTATAACAAATAGGTTTTCTTCACTAAAGGGGTCAGTTTTAGGTGCAAGCTCATCATACAATATTTTTGAAACAAATCCTCTGCCGCCTATGTATTCTTCCACCCACTTTTCATTGAGGGGTTCCTTCTTGATATTCTCATTGCTCAGATTAATTCTTAAGGTAGTTCCTGCATATCCATAAAGCATATATTACTAACCTCCCATCAGTTTATTCACGGAACGTCAACGCATCTCTCGGACAGATAGCTACACATTGTCCGCAATTATTACATTTAAATGGCATATCTAGGTTCTTATGAGTCATCATGACTTTATTGGGGCATGCATCTACACAGCTCATACAGCTGATACATTTTTCATAATCAATCAGATATCTTCCCTCATCTAGGTAGATGGCTTCTGCGGGGCAGGCTTCGGCACAGGCACCGCACTGATTACAGACATGAACAGTATACTTGCCTGGGCTTGGGAATTGACCTTCAATGGCAAGGGCTGCTTTTGCAGGGTTTATTTCCTTAAAATTACTTAATGCACATACCAATTGACAAGCTCTGCAGCCAGAGCAAGCTGATTCTTTATATTCCAGCACCATTAATTCTCACTCTCCTTCGAATCTGCAAAACATCTTGTATTATAAGCACCGTACTTTACTCAATGTCATAGTTTTTTGTTTACCATCAAACTACTCCGGTTTCTACAATCAGTTCTCCCTTAGCGAACCTTTCAATGCTTAATGATTCTATAGGTAATGATGTTTGCTCACCTGCCATTTTTTCAGCAATTAGCTTGCCTATCATAGGCGATAGCATAAAGCCTTTTCCACACCCTAAAGCTAAATAGTATCCGTCGAACTCAGGTATAGGTCCCAAAATCGGCTGTCCGTCAGGTGATATTCCATAGTGACCTGCCCATTGTCTAACAACTCTTACATCCTTTAAAACAGGAAGCTGGAATACGGCTTTTTTCGCCATCTCTTCCAAGAAATCCCAACCATGATTGAAATTTATCCTTTTTGGTTCATTGGGATTACCATATCCCATAATGAAGCCTCCATGGGGTACCTGCTGAATGTATGAGTCATGAGCAAAGGACATGACCATAGGGCCCATCATACCCTCCAATGGTTCAGTAACTAAAATCTGATGCCTTTCCGGTTCAACAGGGTGAGATAATCCCAGCATTTTGCCAATATATTTAGCCCATGGTCCAACTGCATTTACAACTGTATCTGTAGCAATTTCACCCTTATCGGTGACAACTGAAGTAATCTTTCTGCCTTCTGATTTTATAGCCGTAACTTTTGTATATCTGTTTATCTCTACACCTAAGTCCTCGGCCCCCTTGGCAAAGGCAAGCGTTGTTTTAAACGGGTTTATATGGCCGTCTTCCTGACAGAAAAAGGCTGCATCCATACCGTCAGCATTGACAAAAGGTACCATTTCCTTGGCTTCCTTTGGCGTAATCATATGTGAGTTAATTCCTAATTTATGCTGAATCTCAAGGTTCTTCCTCAGTCTTTCTGTTTGCACGGAATCATATGTTGTCAGCAAATATCCGCTTTGCCTGAATTCTATATCTCCATAACCGGTCTCTTCTCCTAATACCTTGAAAATTTCCGCACTTCCTCTGGAAATCAGGCAGTTCATTTCCGTGCCCCACATTTGTCTGATTCCTGCACCGCATCTTCCAGTAGAGCCACTGGTTAAATATTTCTCTTCAAGCAAGACTATGTTTTTAAATCCTTTTTTGGCTAAATTATAGGCTACTGAGCATCCTATAGAACCTCCACCTATAACAACAACGTCTGCAGTTTTACGCATTCTTGTCACCTCCTGCTATCTCACCAAGCTTTACCGGTTTAATAGGTGCTCTATAAGTTGGCAAATCTACTGTTGATATATCTTTTTTCAAATATGCTGCAACCTCTTTAGCAATTAGCTCTTTGCATGTTTTACCTTGGCAAGGTCCCATAGTACAGCGAGATATTCTCTTAATCTCTTCCATCGATGTAATTCCTGAGTCCAATAAATTATGTAAATCTTCGAGAGTAAAGTTTTCGCAGCGACAGAGATATATATCTTTTTTATTCATCTTATCCCCTCCCCAAGCCTATGCTTCTAACATCGAGAAATATTTCTTTCGGAACTGAAATAGTGATGACATTTGTATGGTCTAAGTTTTTATTGTCCTGCACCTTCAGAACCTTAGCCTTACCTACCGCATTCCCTTCCCTGTCCAAAGCATCAATGGTGCTTGCTACTTCGGGCAAAGGCAAAAATTCATAAGGCATTTTTAGCATGACTTCCTTATCTGAATAAGTCTCATCAATTATAAAGCATGCCAGGCCCGGACATGCACTCACGCATAAACCGCAGCCCGTACAATTATCATAGTTGATCTCCGGGATATCATTTATATTCTTAAAAGCTTTAACAGCATTTGATTTGCATGCAGTTGAACAAGGATTGCATGGAATCTCTTGAAAGCACTCAAATATCGCATAAGGACCTTTCTCTCTTCTTTGTTTTGACGGCAGCTTTTGCTCCACCATACTCTTAGTTGCTACACCAGTTTTATTAAACATAAATCCACCCCCTAACAGTTCAATATTTTTAATCCGGACCTGATTTTTTCACCCACAGCACCTGCTCTTAAAGTATTAAGATCCTTCTTAAAGCTATCTTTTAAGTCAGAAACATTTCTTCCATATCCTAATGCTTCAGCTGCAGATAAACCTGCAATTGTTCCTTCTACCATGGCACTGCTTGCTTCTTCTACTTCTGCTGAATCTCCCGCAACATATACCCCGCTGGCAGTTGTTTGAAGATTTTCATCTCTCAATGGAACATATCCTCCAAGGCTGGGCACATATTTCATATCGCAGCCTGTATGTCTCAATAGTTCACTTTGCGGTGACAGTCCTACTGCAAGACATATGATATCTACATCCAGTTTCTTATCTGCTCCGGGGATAGGCTGCCACTTTTCATCCAGTTCACATATAACTGCACCTTCTACAAATTCTTTTCCAACTGCTTCCTTTATGGTATGAGAAGTTAATATCGGAACCCCTAACCGCCTTACCTTGGAAGCATGTACAAGGAAACCTCCTATTTTGGGAGCCGCATCAATAATTGCCTTTACCTTTACCCCGGCTTGCATCAGCTGGTATGACACAATTAAACCTATATTTCCTGCTCCTACCATCAGAACGTTATTTCCAGGAACTATGCCGTGTTCATTCATTAATGTCTGAACTGCACCTGCCCCATATACTCCCGGCAAATCGTTGTTTGAAAACAGAAGCATCTTTTCTGCTGCACCTGCTGCAATAATGGTTTTCTCACTGGTCATTCTTTTGTAGCTTTTTCCTTCTTCGTAAGTAATGACACCGTCATTATAAAATGCAAGTACCGTTGCATCGGTTTTCACATCAATTAACTTGTTCTTTTCTATCTGATCATACAGAATCTTGGCAATATCTACACCTCTAGTTCCTGCATATTCTTTTTCTGAACCGAAAAAGCGATGAGTTTGTTTAACCAGTTGTCCACCCAATCTCTTTCCTCTATCAAACAAAGTCACTCTGGCACCCTGACCTGCTGCAGCAATAGCGGCGCACATGCCTGCCGGCCCTCCGCCTATTATAGCTATTTCTGTGTGCAACATTCGTTTTCACCACCTTTTATTTTTCCTTTTCCTAGCTGTCTATTAACAACCATACCTTCCTTTAACTCTTCTAC